>JAICHN010000563.1 GCA_025924845.1 Chloroflexota bacterium
AACACCACCGGGAGCGCGCGTGTCTCGCACGTCCCCGCCGTCAACCAGGACGAGCGAGACGCTCGCGCACCCAGCCAAATTTAATCGCGATCGGCGTTCGCGCCAACTCGCCAACAGTATCAACACTCAGGTACACCCGGCAGGCCATACGACGATAAGCGAGAAAGGATGAGGAGCATGGCGGTAGACCAAACCACCCTGGTGCGCGAGGTCGAGACGGCGGTGATCAGCAGCACGGGCAAACGCCTTCTCCCCGTGCTGACCATCCTGGCGACGCTGGCGATCATGGCGGCGCTCGGCTACCTGCTGGTGGAGGCGGTGAGCCTGCACGAGGGACGCGCCGCGTCGTACCTGGCCACCGTGGCCCTGTTCGCGGCGGGCCTGGTTTCGCCCAGCCCGTTGGGGTTGGTTAGGCATTTATAAAGGACGGGAACTTATCATGGCCCTCACTCCGGCCAAGATCCGGCACATCCTGACTAATCGGGCGATCATGCGGGTTGGGCGGACTACGCCCGTGGCGGCCGTCTACCGCACTGCCTATGGTGGACAAACGGCCGTCGCGCTGAACGTGATTCTGAAGGAGCAAGGAACCAACGACCCGACCGTGGAGGATACGATCGCCCGTCGCGCCGGCGAGTATGTAGCCGAACTGCCTCTTGAGGTGGACCCTCGGCCCATCGCCTATCTGGCGCTTACCCCGGTCACCAACGGCGTCCCGGCCCTGGATGAGGCAAGTATCGGGACGGCGATCCAGCTTGAGATCGTGTCCTATCGTCAAAGCGGGCTGGTGCCCAGTCGCCGGCAAGTAACCCTGCGCCGGTTGCGCTAGAAAGGAAATACGTCCCATGCCCCTCGTTGTACCGGCCGCCGCGCCCGTACTGCCCTTCGCGGCGCCCACGATCGGCGACGCGTTGACCCGGCTGCGTCAAGACATTTTCGATCAGGCCGGTCCCAGCCCACGCTGGCAGGACAGCGATCTGCGGCGGGCTATCGACCGGGCGCTCGACCAATACAGCTTCGCGGCGCCCTGGCTGCGTACGGCGCTGGTCCCCGCCCTGGGGGGGAGCCGCCTCTACGGCGTTCCGGACGGCGGAGCGGGCGGTCCTGCCTGGTGGGTCGAGGCCGTGGAATATCCCACGGGCGACTACCCGCGCCGCTACGTGCCCTTCCAGGAGTTGACGCAGCCCAGCCTGGGCGTGCCGGCCGCTCCCATCGTAACGACGGCCACCGGGGCGGGGCCGCTGAGCGGGGCCTACCGCTATCGGGTGAGCTTTCTGGGAGTGAGCGGGGAGTCGCTCAGCGGCCCTTCCAGTCCGCCGCTCATCCTGGCTGGTGGGCAGGCCCTGGTCACCTTGCCGCTCGGTCCCGCTCCCTATTGCCTGGGGCGGAATCTCTACCGCACACCCGCCGACGGGGCGGACGGGACACAGTTGTTGGCAGCGACCATTCGCGATAATGAGAGCACCTTGTATGAGGATGGGATGGCGGATGATGCGCTGGGAGCGCCGTTGCCCCCGGCCGACGGCACGGCCAACGCGCCGCTGGTTGAGTTGCGGATTGGCAACGCTCTGCTGCCCGATCCGGCCAATCCGGGCAGCCTGGCGATCACCTACGCAAGCAAACACGTGTGGGGCGACGGCGGCGCCACGCTGCCCGAGCAGCACCACGACATCGTGCTGCTGGGCGCGGCGGCCTTTGCCTGCCTGGCCAATCAGGTGCCGACCAACGATTTGTTCGATTACCAGGATGGCGATCTACGCGATCGGGTGAGTGAGATCAAGACGCCGGAGCACTGGCTGGCGGCGGGCACTGATCTGCTGAACCGCTTTACGGCGCGGCTGGAGGATGTGAAGCGCCAACGCGAGGCCGCCTACGCCGCGGTCGCCCATTGGGGCGACGTGGGCAGCCGTTGGCAGTGGACGTGAGGAGTTGACCATGGCCACGCTGGGCGTCGATTGCCAGGTGATCCTGGATGGAGTGGGCTACTTCGTGGAGCCCGCGGGCTATGCCATGAAACGGCCGCGCCTCCGCAAGGCCGCGATCACCAAAAGCGGGGCCGAGCGCTACGTCGATCTGGGGCCGGGAAAGCGCGAATGGCGGTTGCGCCTGCTCTGCGTGAATGGGCTGCTCGACTACACGGGCGCTCCGTTGCCCGGCAGCGGCAAGGATTTTCGTGACCGGTTGCGCGCCTCTTACGAGAAGACTCCCGCCGGCGGCACGGCCGTCCTGACTTATACGGATCTGGATGGGATGGAGTATACGGTGCATTTTGACGACTACGAGGAACAGGTGCGTGACCCCCGTACCCAGTTGACTTCACCGAGTTTCCACGTGGCCGTGGTGCTGGTGGAAGCCTGATGCGTGTCCTGGATACCGCCTTGACCGCCGCTCTGG
The DNA here is from genome assembly GCA_025924845.1 of Chloroflexota bacterium. The sequence goes on from JAICHN010000563.1 coordinate 2,395, forward strand.
CCACGTCCGGCGCCGTGCCCGACCTGCGCCTGGAATTGGCCGACGCTCAGCCCCGATTCGCCGACGCGGGCGGCGGGGCGGCCGGCGGCCCCACGGCGGCGCTGATCGGCCCGGACGGCTCCGTGATCGCGGCCTCGATCGGTACTGCCCTGCCCCAAACGGTCCAGGCGCTCCGCGTGACCGATCCGGCCGACCCGGCTCAATGGAGCGCCTGGACCGCGATCAGCGCCGACGCCCGTGCCGAGGCCGGGCCGGCACTCTGCACGGCGGGCTCGACCACGCGGCTGCTCTGGCAGGCTGCCGCGAGCACGGCAATCTATTATGTGGATTCTCTGGATAGCGGGCTCACCTGGAGCGCGCCGGCGGTCCTCTTCGATCCGGCGGCTCAGTGCTATGGCCTGGCCGCCGACGGCGATCTGGAGGTGGTACTGGTCGCCTACGACGCCCTGGGCCTGGGTTCGGTCCGCCTGGCGGTCTGGCAATGGGCGGGAACCTGGAGCCATACCGACTGGACCAACGGCGACCAGACCACGATCGTGGGGATCTCCGCCGTCCGGGTCGATCCGGGCGCCTATGCCGTAGCGCTGGCCCTACAAGGCGCGACCGGCGAGGCATACAGCATCCAGAGCGCCGTTGTCAGCACGGCCGGGACGCCGACCTGGACCCCTCTGGCGCCGGTAACGCCGGTCGATACCAGCGCCGGTCTCACCGTGCGCTTCCCGCGGCTCAGTCAATTCGACGGCGCCTATCGTCTGGCCTATCAGATTGCGGACAGCGGCGTGGTGAGCGGGTCGGCCTACACGCGGGCGGCGCGCACCCAATCGGAGGATTTCGTCCACTGGCAAGCGCCCCTGGAGGATGAGGCGAGCTTCCCCTCCGG
>JAICHN010000564.1 GCA_025924845.1 Chloroflexota bacterium
ACATGATCGCGATGAGGATCACCTGGGCCCGGATATATTGGGTCAGGACGCGATCGACTTGACGTGCGACATCCAGGACCTCGGGTCGGTGACGGGGCGGTACGGCCCGAGTGAGATGGGCGCGAATGTTGGGGGCATCGACCAAGAGGTAAAAGGTAACAATGATGAACAGAAGAAACTGTGCCAACCGCTCGATCGTGGTCACGACCGCCGCGTAGGTACCGCCCGCGAAGTTATTGGCGAACGAGTTGAGGCTGGCGGCGATCTGGCGGGAAATTTGCGGAACGTCTATAGTAAAGCCCGCCACTTGCAGCGGCTGGTTGGTCGTGCCGAAATAGCGTGCCTGCAGATCACCCATGATGGCGGGTAAGTCGTTGGCCAGTTGATTGATCTGGGCGTTAAGGCGGGGCACGGCAATGGTGAGCAGGACGGCCAGTGCGCCAATCCAGGCCAGGTAGAATGCCGAGACGACGGCGAAACGAGGCAGCCTCGTTACCCGGCAGATCCGTCGAATCAAGGGCGCGAACGCATAGGCTACCACCACCGCCCAGAGAAAGGGGGTGAGCATCGCGGCAATGCGGAGTAGGAAGAGGAAGGCGATCAGGCCAATACAGACCGCGATCCAGATCCGCGTACCGCGCGGGAATGGATGAGGGCGCGGCGGTGCTGCTTCCGGTGCCTTGGTTATAGGCATGGACGCAGCTTCCCGTACCTCGGCCGGCACGGGCTCGGGTGAGGCGCTTTGCTCAGCGGGCGGCAAAATAGCCGAGGGCGGCCCTGATCCGGTCTTCATCGGTTCCAGAACTTGCCACCTCTTTACTATGCTGAAGGGCGGCGGCCGACTCGGCGGAAGTGTAGCCGAGACCGCTCAGCACACTCAAAAGATCCTGATCGCCCGGGGACACTGAGGTCGGGACGGCGCCCCCCACGGCGCCCAGCCTCCCCTTGAGTTCAAGCACAACGCGCTGCGCGGTCTTTCGACCAACTCCCGGTACGCGGGTAAGGCGCGTGAGGTCCTCTTGCTCGATGGCGTCGCGCAACCCTTGTGGGGTAAATGCGGAGAGAAAGCCGAGCGCGGCCTTCGGTCCCACGCCGCTCACGCCCATCAAGTCCTCGAACAGACTCCTTTCCTCCACCGAGCCGAATCCATAGAGCGCTGCCAGATCCTCGCGCAGGAAGAGATGGGTATACAGCGAGACCCGTTCACCGGGGCGAAGGCCGCGCGCCGTCTCCGCCGTAATGGCGACACGTAGACTAATATATCCCAAGCGTAACACAGCGGCGTCGGGTTGGCATGTCTCTACAATACCGTGTATCGCCTCGATCATTGTTCGCCGCCTCGCAAGGCGCCGGCCATGGCGGAAAAGGGCGCGCTATGCAGATGACATATCGCGATAGCCAGGGCATCCGCCGCGTCGTCCGGCCGGGGGATTTCCGGCAAGGCAAGAAGGGTCGCGACCATCCTTTGCACCTGCTCCTTGGCGGCACCGCCGTAGCCGACCACAGCGCTCTTTACCTGCTGAGGAGTGTACTCTACCACGGGCAGATCGGCCTGAGCCGCCGTCAGCAGCGCCACGCCTCGGGCATGGCCAACGGCGAGGGCCGTGCGCACATTTCGGTTGAAAAACAACGCTTCAATCGCCATGGCGGCGGGGCGGTGCGCGGTGATCAGTTCCTGCAATCCTTTGTATAGGGTGAGTAACCGAACGGGGAGAGGATCGCCGGCGGGGGTGAGCAGCGCGCCGTGGCTCAACTCGCGAAGGCTGCCGTCATGCTCTTCGACCACGCCGTACCCCATAATAGCCGTACCGGGGTCAATCCCCAGCACTCGCAACCGCTCGGCACTCAACAGTCCCTCATTTTGCTAGCCCTCGTAGGCATCTAGATCCTCATCGGCGATCTCGACATTGCTGTATACCTTCTGGACGTCATCCAGCTCTTCCAACTTGTCGACCAGCCGCAACATCTGCTCGGCCTGCCCCCGATCGAGCGCTACCGTGGTGCTCGGCACCAGGGTTCGTTCAGCATTCCGGATCTCCAGGTTGTGAGCTTCGAGGGCAATCCGCACCGAGTCCAGATCGGCCGGCTCCGTTTGCACTTCAAGTTCGTTATCCTCCCCCCTTGCCACATCGACGGCGCCCGCGTCGATAGCCAGGAGTTCGATTTCATCGGGATCGTGACCGTCGGTCGCCACCGAGATGACCCCACGATCGTTAAACTGCCAGGCGACCGAGCCGCTTTCACCTAGGTTGCCGCCGCAGCGTGAGAAGGCGTGGCGGACCTCGCCGGCGGTCCGATTCTTGTTGTCGGTCATAACCTGAACGATCACGGCGCCGCCACCGGGGCCGTACCCTTCATAGCTCAACTCGTCGAGACTGCCGGAATCACCGCCGCCGACCCCTCGTTTGATCGCCCGTTCAATATTGTCCAACGGCATGTTGCTGTCGCGGGCGCGCTGAACCGCCAGCCGCAAGCGGAAATTAGCGGCGGGATCTCCGCCTCCCTCGCGGGCGGCGCTGGAAATTTCTCGGCCCAGGCGAGTAAAAGCCTGTCCCCGCTTATTGTCGTTGATCCCTTTTTGACGCTTGATTTGAGACCATTTTGAGTGCCCAGACATCCTCTTAACCTCCACGGTGTAGCCAGCCTATTCTAGCACTCGGCGGCGTATCGCGCGAAGATGCATCCGGTCAGGCGCCCCGGCCTCCCGGATGTGCTACCTTTCAGGTGCAATCGGCAGCGGCCCTACAATGGGAGGGAGAGGACATGGCGTACGTGGTGGCGGCGACCTGGACGGCGGCGCCGGGAAAAGAAGAACTGGTGGCAAGTTGCCTGGCGAGCCTTCGCGATGCCTCGCGCCGTGAAGAACAGTGCTTGATGTATATAATTCATCGTTCACTTGAGAATCCTCGCCTGTTCTTCATTTACGAACAATACACCAATGAAGCGGCGTTCAATAGGCACGTGACCTCGGCTCATTTCCTGGAGTATGGCCGAAAGTTGGCCATCCCCCTTCTGGAGCACCGAGAACGATCACTTTTCGAGATCCTGGACTGATCGAACGGCAGCGGAAGGACCCTCGGCGCGCTTCATGGAAAGCACAGCACACGGCGCGGGCCTGGTGTCGCTGGTGGGGGCGGGACCCGGCGACCCCGACTTAATTACGGTGAAGGGCCTTCGTCGGCTGCGCGAGGCCGATGTGGTGGTTTACGACCGGTTGGCCAACGAGGAGTTGTTGCGGCAGGCGCGGCCTGATGCGGAACT
>JAICHN010000565.1 GCA_025924845.1 Chloroflexota bacterium
CAGGTCACCAATCCGCCTATCGACTCCATCCGTGAAGAGATGGTGATGTCGCTGATCAGCTATATCGGCACCGAGCGGAACATTCTCGAAGAGACGCCGGGGAACTGTCACACGCTCAAGCTTTCCCAGCCGATTCTGACCAATCGCGGTCTGGAAAAGCTGCGCCGTGTCTCCACCGGCGATCTGCTGGCGACGACCGTGCCGACCTTGTTCCAGGTGGGTGAAGGGGCGGACGGTCTGCGGCGGGGCCTGGATGAGCTCTGTCGACGCGTATCGCTCGCCGTGCAGTCGGGCTACACGCTGCTCATTCTGTCGGATCGCGGCGTGGACAGCCACTATGCGCCGATCCCCAGCCTGCTGGCCCTCGCGGCGGTGCATAACTTGCTCGTGCGCGAGGAAAACCGCTCTCAGGTGGCGCTCATTGTCGAATCGGGTGAGCCGCGCGAGGTGATGCACTTCGCGCTGCTGATCGGTTACGGGGCCAGCGCGGTCAATCCGTATCTGGCGCTGGAAACGATCAGCGATCAGGCGCGGCGCGGCCGACTGCCGGAAGGAACGACGCCCGAATACGCCGTGAAGAACTTCACCAAGGCGATCAATAAGGGTCTGATGAAGACCTTCTCCAAGATGGGTATTTCCACGCTGGCAAGCTATCGCGGCGCCCAGGTTTTCGAAGCGATCGGCCTCAACAAGGAGCTGGTAGAGACTTATTTTACCGGCACCGCCTCGCGCATCGAAGGCATCGGACTCGATGTGCTGGCGCGTGAAGCGCAAATGAAGCACGACCATGCGTTCCGCACCCCCACCGAATCCGAGACCCCACTGGTGGTCGGCGGCGCCTACCATTTCCGCGTCGACGGCGAGTATCACCTCCTGAATCCGCAAACCGTCAGCACGCTGCAACACGCGGTGCGCCAGGGCAGCGCCCAGACCTTCAAGGAATTCACCGATCTCATTGACGACCAGAACCGCACGCTCTGCACGCTGCGCGGCTTGCTGCGGTTCAAGAAGGCGACGAAACCGGTGCCCCTGGAAGAGGTAGAGCCTGCCAAGGAGATCGTCAAGCGGTTCACCACCGGCGCCATGTCCTTCGGCTCGATCAGCAAGGAGGCGCATGAGACCCTGGCCATCGCCATGAATCGGATCGGCGGTATGTCGAATACCGGCGAGGGCGGCGAGGACGAGGGGCGGTTCACGCGGGACGCCAACGGCGATCTGCGGCGCAGCGCCGTCAAGCAAATCGCCTCCGGCCGCTTCGGGGTGACCACCAATTACCTGATCAACGCCGACGAATTGCAGATCAAGATGGCGCAGGGCGCCAAGCCGGGCGAGGGTGGACAACTCCCCGGTCACAAAGTCGACGAGGTGATTGCCCGACTGCGGCATTCGACCGCGGGCGTGGGCCTGATCTCGCCGCCCCCGCATCACGATATTTACTCGATCGAAGACCTGGCGCAGTTGATCTATGATCTCAAGAACGTCAATCCGCGGGCGCGCATCGCCGTGAAGCTCGTGGCCGAGGTGGGGGTTGGCACGGTTGCCGCCGGCGTGGCCAAGGCCCATGCCGATGTGGTCCTGATTAGCGGCGACACGGGCGGCACCGGAGCATCGCCGATCAGTTCGATCAAGCATGCCGGCATTCCCTGGGAATTGGGCCTAGCCGAAACGCAGCAGGTGCTTGTACTGAACGATCTGCGCGGGCGCATCCGCGTGCAGACGGACGGCAAGTTGCAGACCGGCCGAGACGTGGTTATTGCGGCGCTGCTCGGCGCCGAGGAATTCGGCTTCGCCACCACGCCGCTGATCGCCATGGGCTGCATCATGATGCGCAAGTGCCATCTCAATACCTGCTCGGTAGGCATCGCCACCCAGGATCCGGAGTTGCGCAAGCTCTTCAAGGGTACGCCCGAGCATGTGATCAATTTCTTCTTCTTCGTGGCCGAACAGGTTCGCGAACACATGGCGGAGTTGGGCTTTCGCACCGTGGACGAAATGGTGGGACGGGTGGATATGCTCGAGGCGCGGGCCGCTATCGAGCACTGGAAAGCGCGTGGGCTGGACTTCTCCGCGATCCTGACCAATCCGCAGCTTCCGGCGCGCGTGGCGCGGCGCTGCGTGCAGGCGCAGGATCACGGGCTGGAGCAGGCGCTGGACCATCAGATGATCGCCGCCGCGCGAGATGCCCTGGAGTCCGGGAAACCGCTGGAGGCGCACCTGCCCATTCGCAATGTGCATCGCACGGTCGGCGCCATGCTTGGCGGCGAGATCGCGCGGCGCTACGGCGCGGCGGGACTGCCCGACGATACGATTCGCTTCCATTTCACCGGATCGGCGGGCCAGAGTTTTGGCGCCTTTGTGCCGAACGGGGTCACGCTGACCCTTGAGGGCGACGCGAACGACTACCTGGGCAAAGGCCTCTCGGGTGGGCGCATCGTGGTCTACCCGCCGCGGAACTCCGGCTTCGCGCCGGAGGAAAACATCCTGGTCGGGAACGTGGTGCTCTACGGGGCCACCACCGGGGAAGCGTTTCTCAACGGTATGGCGGGCGAGCGCTTCGCCGTACGCAACTCGGGCGCCACGGCGGTGGTCGAGGGGGTCGGCGATCACGGCTGTGAGTACATGACCAAAGGACTGGTGCTGGTGCTCGGCCAGTGCGGCCGAAACTTCGCGGCCGGGATGAGCGGCGGTATCGCCTATGTGCTGGACATTGCCGGCGACTTCACCGAAAAGCGGTGCAACATGGCCTCGGTCGACCTGGAGCCGCTCGTCGAACGGGAAGACATTGATCTGGTGCGGCATCTGGTGGAACGACATCGCGACCTGACCGGGAGCCCGCGTGCCGCGTGGGTGCTCGACCACTGGACGGAGCTGCGTTCCCGGTTTATCAAGGTGTTCCCGCACGAATTCAAACGCGTGCTCGGCGTAAGCCGCGTCCAGGAGCACTATTTTCCGGTGGTTCAGCTTGAAGAGCCGGTGACGGTTGGAGTAGGGATGCATCATGGGTAAGATCACCGGCTTTATGGAGTTCCCTCGCGAGTTGCCGATGCGGCGCCCGGTCGCCGAGCGAGTCAACGACTGGTCCGAGATTTACCACGACTTCCCAGCGGAGAAGGTACAGACTCAGGGCGCGCGGTGCATGGATTGCGGCATACCCTTCTGTCATACCGGTTGCCCGGTAAATAACCTGATCCCCGATTGGAATGATCTGGTCTACGAGGGG
>JAICHN010000566.1 GCA_025924845.1 Chloroflexota bacterium
GAGGTGAACGCCAACCCGTTCACGTCATTCACGGGGCCGCTCTCACTTTCCCACAACTCGATGACCACACGGCCGATGTACTTGCCGGCGCTTATAACGGGTCGTCCGCGATAGGGAAGCAGCGGGTCATCCGCCGGACCTGTCTGCATTTGCCATGCCATGGTATGTGCTCTCTTTATACCTTCGTTCCACGTGCCGAATCAATAACATCACGATACAACATCATCTTCAGAGTATAACAAAGGATCGCGAGTGTTTCGATGTGCTCCAGGATACAGATCAGGTGTCCGTCACTCCTTCATACACCTGGTTGAGCACCGTCGGTTCGGGAATTTGACGATGGGATAGACCGAAAAGTGCGGTAAAGGTACGGTCCTACGAGCCAATCGAGGTGGTAGACTTTCTCTGACACTGCTCATCTGAGATAGTAGATGCGCGGAGCCGGCGCGAACAGTAGAAATGGACGACATTCCATGCGCACGATAGATCTTCAACTTGCGGAGTCCGAGGCAATCCACCAGCACCGAGGCGTATTCCCGGCCGGCCTCCCGGCTAAAGCTAGGGAAGAACCGCCTAGTGCTACCCTCATGGTCGGCGAAGCAAACATGGTCCAGGGAGCTTCGGTCGTTGCAAGGTCATCGCTCGCACCTCGGCATGTCCGCGTATGGTCAGTTCTGGCTATGCAGCCAACGCTCGTACAGGCAAGCGTGGTGAGCGCCGCCGCCGTATTCTGCCTGGTTTTCGCGCAACAGAGCGGTCGCAATCTCTACGATGCCTGGAATCCCGCGCCGCCGAATCTCACCGTGATCACCGCCGGTATAGTGCTGATCATGGCGACGTCCCTCCTCGGCCCCTGGTTACATGAGCGAGTGTGCCAGGTGAGACTGATGGCTATGACCGGGGTTCTTACCGCAGCTGGATGCGGCGCCCTGGAGTGGGCCGCGCTTCACCTCCCGATAGCCTCTCCGCCGGCCGCCGATGACATGTTTATACAGGGGAACCTGCTGGTTCTCGTATGTGCGGTAGTGATGGGTCTGTCGAGCGCATTGCACGCATGGCGCAGTGCCGTCGTGCCGCGCAATCCACGGCAGTTGCCTGCGTCTCCAATGGGTAAGTTGCAAGAGTAGGGCGCCCCAGCCTCACGCATCCTCGTGCGCTGGTGGAAGCAAACCCATCCGGCGCGCCATCGCCACCGCGTCCATGCGGTTCTGGGCGTCCAGTCGCCGGCACACGTTCGTGAGGTGCTTCTCCACGGTACGTGTTTCGCGGCCGAGGTGCTTGCCAATCTCCTTATTGCTTAACCCTTGCGCCACCAGGGCCAATACGCCCACTTCGAAGCGGGTGAGCGTTCCTTCGCAGCGGTCTACCTCGTGGCCACTGGCCGGTGGCGGGAGGAGCGGCACTTGCCACTCGCGTCGCACCGCCGTCGGCATCCTGCTCAGAAGAAGGGTAAGCTGCGGGCCAAAGGCATGGAGGAGCCGCTGATCTTGCCGGGTGAAACGTTCGTCCGCGCGCTTTGGCCCCAGGCACAGCACTGCTAACGCCTCGGCTTGCTTGCCCAAGCAGAGCACGAGAACCGAGACGCCAAGCACGGATTCTACCGCTATGCCCACTGAGGACGCCGCGAAGCAGACACGCGCGCGCCGAAGAATCGCTTCTTGCAGCACAAGTGGGACCGGATCACGAGGATGCGAATGGGACCATAAGTCATCCTTGGTGAGCAGCAAGGCGAAGCGTAGATTGAGCACTTGGCTCAGGCGGGCGACCACATGTGGCCCAATCGCCAGGGAGTCGGCGGCAAGATCGGCGCTCAGTTGTTCCAGAACCTCAACCGTGTCGTACTCATCCCGGAGCACCAGACGGCTAGCACTTCCACGCAGTCGAGGCCAGAAGATAGCGCCGCCCAGGGTACACAGGCCGGCAAGCGCCGCCATCGTGGCCGGCAAGGGCCATCCCCAGCGCTGGGGACCTACGACGGCTAGGAAACCACCGGCAGCGGCGCCGCCAAGCGACAACAACGTCCAGACCACGGCATAGAATGTTCGGCGGTGCATGAGGCTGGGAATGCCGAGGAACTCGTCGCGTACAATAGCAATTCCAATGCTGAGCGGCAGCAGAGCAGTGGCCAGAATGGTCACCTCGGCCGGCACGAGGGCGTGACGGGCCACCATAAGAGGTAGGATCGTGAGGATCGCGAATGGAGCAGCGCCACCCACCACACCTATTGTCAAGATCCACCGTTGGGCACGCTCCCGCGCTGAACGCGGACGGGCCGCCGAGACAAACATCACCATACACGCCGCCAGAAGATAGATCGTCAGTTCGAAATCATCGGCCACGCGCATAAGGTCGAAGAGGGGGGCAGACCGCCACCAACTCACGGCGTAGAGCGCAATCAATCCCGCGGCCGGCAGCCAGAGCAGCCGGCGCCGTTGCATCGGACGGGCGGAACGGGGAAAGACCAGAGCCAGGGCCAGCACGGCCGGCCCATGGCAGCGGAGCCCAATGAAGTCCAGGGGCAGCGCCCAAACGACCCCATGGTATCCGGCCGGCACGAAACCCATGGCGGCGCCCAATGCCATACCGACCAGCCAGAACGCGGCGGCCTGTGCCCTGGCGGCGCTTCGCACCAGCACGGCCAATCCGAAGATCACGAATCCAAGGCCCAGCATCGCCACCACCAGGTCAAGAGGACTGGGCGTCATCGCTCGCGCTGGCACTATGAGGAGTTGCTCATTTGCGCTCGACCGGGCGATCACCGCCCCACGGTCGATGCCTGCTTGCGCGCCCCCCGGCAGTAATCGGTCACCAGGGCGTATACCACCGCTCCATGCGGGGCCGTCCGGCGCCACCCAGTACACGACGAGCCCCGCGCGCGGGGCAGGCGCGGCCGTGAGGTCGGCCGAACCCGGTAAGGCCACCGCAAAAACTACCGAGATGACGATGGCGGCGCCAAGTAGGGCGGTGACGAGGCAGGCTAACCGATTCGAAAGGCGGGCGGCAAGCAGGTCCATAGCTCCTCGGGCCGGCGACAATACGGGGACAGGCGGTCCAGAATGAGCGCGGCTTCCCGCAGGAAGCGCTGGATCAGCACCCAGACGGTCGCCGTAACCAACTCCGGCTCGGCTGGCCGGCGGGTAGAGAGCACCGTTGGCAGGGTCTGCCTGCCGCCCGCGGCATCGGTTGCGAGGTCGGCCAGATCGTCCTCA
>JAICHN010000567.1 GCA_025924845.1 Chloroflexota bacterium
GACGGCACGGCCGGAAGGCGTTTTGGCGCACCTAGTTCCAGTTACTTTCCGGCCGGCCTCGCCGGCCGAATCCGCGCCGGGATGGCGCCCGGTACGGTGGCCGGCGTGGTAGGGATCGCCCAAGAGCGCGTTGCCCTCACCGATCTCAGCTCACGACAGACCAAGAATGCCGTCCAACTCCTTGGCGCGCCCACGGCCTACCCCACGGCGTTCGGGCCGCTCACCACGATCAGCGGTGACACCGTTACCTTGGCCCAACTGGGCGAGAACCGGATCTATCTGAGCAAGCCCATGGCCGATAAGCTGAACGCCCATGCCGGGGACCGGATCCGTGTTTACGTGGCCAATACCCCGGTCACGCTGACCGTGGGCGCCGTCTTGCAGGCCCAGTATCTGGCCGGCTATACCGATCTGCTGCTTCCCCTCAACCGCGTGCAGGCCCTGACCGGAACGACCGGGCAGGTGAACCGGATCCTCATTTCCAATACGGGCGATATCCTGAACGGCGCCGCCCTGAGCGATAGTGTAGCGGCTCAGGTGCGGATCCTGTTGAGCAATGACCCTGCGATCGCCGGCCTCAAGACGACGCTCGCCGGGCCGGCCGGGCAGACGGCGTTGGCGCAGCGCATCGGCCTTATCCGACACGGGGGCAACGCCGCGCGGCTGAACGAGTTGAGCGACCTGAAGCGGCAGGTGACTCTTCCCGGCATCAGCGGCGATCTCAGGCAATTGCTTACTAACCCCGACATCACCGATACTCTGAGCACTCTTGGTGGCGCCGGACTCAGCAATACGATCACCAGCGAACTGCACCAGGTCAGCCCCTACACCGTGCAAACGGCCAAGCAGGATACCCTTGCCGAAGCCGATATCGTCGGCTCGGTCTTCACCACGGTCTTCATTACGTTCGGTCTATTCTCCATCTCCGCCGGCATCGCTCTGATCTTTCTGATTTTTGTGATGCTGGCCGCCGAGCGGCGAGCCGAGATGGGGATGGCCCGTGCGGTGGGGACCAAGCGACGGCACCTGATCCAGCAATTTCTGTTCGAGGGCTACTCGTATGACCTGGGTGCGGCTCTGGTCGGCGTATTGCTGGGCGTGGGCGTGGACATTGCACTCACCGCGGTGATCAGCGCGCTGGTCAGTCAGTTCGGCATCTCCGTGCAATGGTATGTAGAGCCGCGCAGCCTGGTAATCGCCTTTTGCCTGGGCGCCTTGATCACCTTCATCACCGTGGCGTCCTCCGCCGCGCGGGTCAGCCGCCTTACCATCGTCACCGCGATCCGCGACCTGCCCGACGATCTGCGTCTCTCGGGAAGCGTGGGCGCCGCTTTCCGCCGCCCCCTGACCGATCTGGGCCGGGCCGGCGCGCGCCGTCGCCGCGGGAACGTACCGGGCGCGTTGGCGGCGCTCCTGGCCGCCCCCTGGCACCTGATCACCGCCTTTCGCGTCTTCATCAGCCGAGGGCCGCTGCTCCTGGCGCTGTGCCCCCTGTTGATTAACATGGGCATTACGCGGAAAGAGCTCTGGCCCTTCAATATCGGCATCTCACTGGGGTTAATCGGGGCTGCCATGCTGCTGCGCTGGATCCTGGGCGGTCTCGGTGTACGGGAGCAGGTCCGAAACCGGATCGGCTTCTCCCTGGCCGGCATATTCCTCGTGGTATTCTGGCTGCTGCCCTTCGATGCGCTGCGTTCCGATCTGACTTTCGATATAGAGATGTTCTTCATCTCCGGCCTATTCCTCATCCTGGGCGGCGTATGGACCGTGATGTATAACATCGACCTGATCGTCGCGGTCGCCCTTCGGCTTACCGGCGGCCTGAGCCGCTTGACCCCCATGGTGCGCATGGCGGTGAGCTATCCGATGCGACAGCGTTTCCGCACGGGCATGACTATGTTCATGTTCAGCCTGGTACTGTTTTCGCTGGTCGTGCAGCTCGTGGTCAGCAACAGCTTCTCCAGCGAGTCGCTGAACGTCAATCAAAGTGTTGGCGGCTACAATGCCTGGGGTACCCGCGGCACCGGTGAGCCTATCCAGCATCTCGGCGCTCGGGTGGCGGGCAATCCGGATCTGAAGACTCGCGTGGGCGCGGTGGGCGAGCTTACCCCCATGCGCGTCGACATCTTTCAGCAATATGCCGCGGGCCGAAGCTGGAACACCGGGAGAAGCGTTGGGGTGGCGGACAATGCCTACCTGGCCGGCACGCGCTTCCCTCTGCACGTACGAGCGGCGGGCTACACCGACGATTCCCAGGTATGGACGGCGCTCCGTACCCATCCGGGGTTGGCGATAATCTCCGGGGATGCGGTGGCGGATAAGCCGGGAGACGGCGGTCCCCTCAGCGGCGTCACCTATGCCGACCATACGTTCGCGCCCTTCCGGATTAGCGTGCGCGACCAGGCTGGGCGCCTGATGCCCTTGACCGTGATCGGGGTACTGGATAATCGGAATGCCTACGGCCTGGGACTGGACTTTGACCTCTATACCAGTCGTCATAGTCTGGCCGCCGCGCACATGCCGCTGCCCACAAACCCCATCTATATGTTCCGCGCCGCTCCCGGCCAGGACGCTCACGCCATGGCGCTGGCCCTGGGCTCCGCCTTCCTGGCCAACGGGCTCGATCTCACGGAGGCTCAGCAACTCTACGATACGGATCGGGCCTCGCAAACCGGCTTCGAGAACATGCTGGCGGCCTTTATGGCCCTGGGCCTGGTGGTGGGTATCGCCGCCCTGGGCGTGGTGGCCTTCCGCTCGGTGGTGGAGCGGCGCCAACAAATCGGCATGCTGCGCGCACTGGGCTTCCAACGAGGGATGATCCGAGCCGGCTTTCTGCTGGAGTCCAGCCTGATCACCTTGCTGGGCACGCTCACCGGCGCCGTGCTGGGTTTGGTGCTCTCCTGGAATCTGGTGGCCTATTTCGCCAAGACCGAGCCGGCTCTGAACCTGACCATTCCCTGGGCGGAATTGGCCCTAATTCTCCTGGGCACCTACCTGGCCTCGTTGCTCACAACCTATCTGCCCGCGCGGCAGGCCTCGCGGGTCTTTCCCGCCGAGGCGCTCCGCTACGAATGAGTAGAGGGGGAGGGAGTTCCGGCTGAGCCCGGAACTCCTTCCCAGCAGGGCAATGGCTATGGGCGCTCATCCCCATTATGGAGGAGTTGGACGCTGATTTGGCCGGTGCCCAGCTCAGGGCC
>JAICHN010000568.1 GCA_025924845.1 Chloroflexota bacterium
AATAGCTGATGGAAGATCCTAATCCTGGAATCTTTCAGGATCATCATGTTAAGATTCCTTCTTGCACACCTATAGCCTATGACGGTTGCTCATGCGCCGCTCACGGGGCAACCGAGCCCGCTCTCGGCAGATCGAGCGCGTCGCGGACGGCACCCACCAGGTAGAGCGAGCCTGCCACGACCACCAAATCCTCGGGATGGGCCAGGGCGCGGACACGGGCCAGCGCGGCGGCGGGGTCGGGTACCACTTCTACTGCCGCGACGTGGCGCCGCGCGTAGTCCGCTACCCGCGCGCCAAATCCGGCCCGCTCCTGCCAGGGCGGCTCGCTGACCACTACGGCGGCGGCGAGCGGCGCCAACTGATCGGTGATTTCGGCCATGTCCTTATCGCCAAGGATGCCGAGCAGCAAAATGATCCGTCGAGCGCACTCGGTCGTTCGCAACTCAGCGGCCAGCGCGGCGGCGCCCGCCGCGTTATGCGCCCCATCCAGCAACAATTCCGGCCGGCCGGGAATCCGTTCCATCCGGCCCGCGATCCGCGCCATACGCAGGCCTGCCGCCGACGCCTCGTCCGCTACGATCAATCCAGTCTGCTCCACCAGGGCATCCACCGCGGCTACGGCGCAAGCCGCATTCAGGCGCTGATGCGCCCCCGCCAGGGCAGGCAGCAGATTGCGGTGCTTGCTCCTGGGCGTGACAATGGTCAGCGCGGTGTCCGGCCGCTCATCCGCCACCTCAATTCGCACCAAGCCGGTAGGTCCCACATCCCAGAGCGTGGCGCCTCGCCGTAGGCAGGTTTCGCCAATCACCTCCAGAGCGCCGCCGGTCGCCGCGCTGACCACGATTTGCCCCGCCTTGATCAGTCCCGCCTTCTCGGTGGCGATCGCCTCCACGGTGTGGCCCAGGCGCTCTACGTGGTCCAGGCTGACGTTGGTAATCACCGCTACGCGGGCCGCGTTCACCGTAGTAGGGTCCAGACGGCCGCCCAGTCCCGTTTCCACCACGACACATCGTACGCCCTGCTCGGCGAAATAGAGGCAGGCCATGGCCCAGAGGATTTCCAGGAAGGCGGCCCGCCCCAGACGGTAGCCCGCCACGTCATCCGTCTCCATGCGGACCAGGGCAGGCTGCATGGTATTGAGCAGGCGTACCCAGCTTGCTTCGTCGATGGCCGTGCCGTCCACGGCGATCCGTTCGCGGTAATGCTGGAGGTGGGGCGACGTGAAGGCGCCGGTGCGGTAGCCGGCCTGGCGGAGAATGGTCGCCGCCATGGTGGTGGTCGAGCCTTTCCCGTTGGTCCCCGCAACCTGAATGGTGTGGAAGGGCCGCTCCGGGTGATCGAGGAGGGCAAACAGCGCATCCATCCGCGCCAGTCCCACTTCCTCGCGCGAACGCAAAGGACGCGTAACTAAGTCTTCGAGGTAGGCGATACTCGATGCATAATCGGCAAAGGAAGGCATCGAGGCAGACTCAGGATTCCAGGTGAGACGGCACTTAGCGCCCCTGATTTGTGACGGGCACTTGCTGGGTTGCATTGCCCGCGGCAAAGAAGGCCATGCCGCTACCCGCCAGGGCGACGAGCAAGATCACGGCGATGATGCGCTGTAGGCGGAGAGATCGGTTGCGTGATCGACGCGACATCTACATACCGCTCTCATTGCCGCCGATGGAAAACAGCCGCTCCAGATCGTGGTTGGAGTAGGTGCGGAAGGCGATCATGGTATTGGTCCGAGTGATCCATTCCAGCGGCGCAAGCTTCGTGGTTACCACATCCGCCAGATCTTCGTGCCGGCGCACCCGGACAAGGGCCACCAGGTCGTAGTCGCCCGCCACGGAGTAGACTTCGGAGATCTCGTCGATGTCGATCAGAGCCTGTGCCGTCTGCGGAATATACCGGCGGTCCACGGAACACAGCAAGATGGCGGTAATCATCAGAATCTCACTCCTCCGATCAGGGTAGCCGACCGGCGCCCGGTCTTGTGCGGCGCTCGCTCCACTCTGTACTGTACAAGCATTGTAACTTGAGTGGAATCAGAAATAAGTCCAACCATGAGTGCGCCCGAGCGCCCCTGCACGGTACAAGCAATGTGGAGCAGTGATGGGATGAACAGCAATGAATGAGCAATATCATATCCGCTGTACGCAGGGAGACATCGGCCGCTATGTATTACTGCCGGGCGACCCCGGGCGTAGCGCCTTGATTGCCCAGCACTTCGATGAGCCGCGCCTGGTAGCCCAAAATCGCGAATACACCACCTACACGGGAACGCTCGACGGCGTGCCGGTCTCGGTCACCTCCACGGGCATCGGCTGCCCCTCTACGGCGATCGCCGTGGAGGAACTCAGTGCCATCGGCGCCGATACCCTGATCCGGGTCGGTACCAGCGGCACCCTGCAGAACTTTCTGCGCAACGGCGACCTGGTCATTGCCCAGGGCGCGGTGCGGGACGAGGGAACGAGCAGCCAGTACATTCCGCTCGGCTATCCGGCGGTGGCGCACCTGGATGCGATTCACGCCCTGCAAGCGGGGGCGAAAGAGACGGGTGCGCGCGTCTATACCGGCATTGTCCGTTCGGGCGACGCGCTCTACGTGGATTTAGCGCCGCAGAGTATTCCCTTGCAGGCGCTCAACGGCGGCAACGTGGCGCGCATGTGGTCGGAGGCACGGGTGCTGTGCGCCGACATGGAGTCATCCACCCTCTTCGTGGTAGGTACGATCCGCGGCTTGCGTACGGGCACCATTCTGCTCGTGGTGAACGCGGTGGGTGACGCCGAGATAACGCAGGAACACGCCGTGGGCGATGCCCTGGATCCCCTGATCCGCACGGCGATTGCCGGCTTGCGGGCGCTCATCCGGGCCGACGCGGCGGCGGCGCAGAGGTAGGACATGATTGGTCCGCAGGGGAAAAGGCCGTGATCTGGTGTGCGACCTTCCTTTAATGCGGCCACGAAGCGCCTTACCGCTTCCAGAAAGGCGGACTGGGATTCCCTTGAGAGTGACTTAAACTCTAGACGAAAGCGCTTTTCAAATTCATACTGGGGCACGCTCAAGCGCTCTCGGCCATCATCTCTTCAAGGGTGGCAATGAATTCTTCACCTGTCATCGGACCGTGCCGCCGCCCGCCAGCGGCGGCATCACGATCCACATCCCGGTCACCGCGCGGCCCATACACAGTCCAGAACCAT
>JAICHN010000569.1 GCA_025924845.1 Chloroflexota bacterium
GCGCATGCCGACAAGGGCTCCGCCTCCCCGCCCGGCCAGCGTGCGCGCTGCCGCCGCCTGGCGAGCCGCGCCGAGCGGCGCGCGGCCATCCCGCAAGCCCTCCTCGACCGTGGCTGCGCCCTCCTCTGCCGCAACGGCCGCGCCCCTCGCCGGTTGTGAACGGGCCGCTGAGGCCTACAGCCGCACTTCGTGATGGTAGCGTTTGCGGCACGTCGTCCGGACATGACCCTATACGCTGCATCTCGCGATCGATAACGCAGTACAAACGTCAAAGTGCGGCTGTAGGACTAGGGTTGCTCCATTGAGCGGCAAGATGATCAGATAGCGCTTGGCCGGATCGAGACTGATCAACTGGGAGGGTTGTATATCGTCGGGCAGTTCAGGCATGGGCAGGGGTTGTAAATGCGTTATACCGGGTTGGATGCTTGCTCGTCAAGAGGAAATGGGACTGTCAGGTTTCGCGCCGGCACGGCCAGTGAGCGGGCGAGGCACCAGCGGGATGGGCCACGAACCTGCTATACTTGGCCGCAGTGAAGGAACAGGAAGGACACCCCATGACGCAAGGCACCATCAAGACCATCCGCGATGACAAGGGTTTCGGCTTCATCAAGTCGGAGACCGGCAGCCAAGACCTCTTCTTCCACCGTAGTGCGGTGGAAGGCGATGGGTTCGAGCGCCTCCGCGAGGGCGACCGCGTCGAGTTCACGGCGGGCACGGACCCGCGTAATCCCAGCCGCAGCCGGGCGGAACAGGTACGCCTCATCGAGGACGCGCCTCTGGCCGAGCCGGTCGCGGCCCATACTCCCACCACCGACCAGAACTAACCGCGCCCACGGCGCAGCAGACGATAATTTTTCACTACCCACCTTCACACCGCTGGCCTGCCATGACGTTCATGGTGGGCCAGCAGCCTATCCCGGCCGCGCGCCGCAGGAGAGACGTATGAATGATGTCGATTTCTTCTTTACCCCGCCTACCGTCGAGCCCGCGCGCCATCGCCGGGACGACCAGTCGTATAGCGTGCTGTATCTGCTGCGACGGGAAGCGCAAGACTGTCTGCTCGGGACCGTGATCGATGAGGCCGCTGTGCGCCACTATCCCGGCGACAAACACCGGGTTTTCGCTACGACCATGGTGCTCCTGTCCGGCCTGGATCTCCTGGGCCAGTTCCGCAATCCCACCGCCAGCGTTGAAACGCGCTTTACGCAGTTTGTGCGTACCTACCTCTATCCGCACGAGCACGACGCGGCGCTGGCCCTCTTCGCCGTGCGTAATGCCCTGATACACACGTTTGGCCTGCAAGACGCCACCCGCCAGCTCAGTCTGGTCCTGGACCAGCCCTCGGCCCGGAGCATCCAGCCAGCGGCCGTCACTACCGCTGGGAATCAGGCGACCGTGAACGTGCTCCAGCTCTTCGATGATGTGGTCCGCGCCGTCAACCGGTATTACCGGGATGTCCGCACACCCGGCGAGGCGCACGACGAACTGCGGCAGCATTTTGCGGTCATGTTTGAAAAGGCAGGGACCATTCGCTTGGGTAGCGGTTAGACTGGCTGCCCGACTTGCCTGGCTACACCATCGGTAAACCGACAGCGGATCTCCGCCGGCCACGGACCTTGCTTGGCCGGCTGGTGGTAGAACACCGGCTCGGGGCCAGACAGTTCCACCGCTGTCAGGGCGCCGCAATCCCGGCACATCGTGTCGATGCCGATCTTATTCCACATGACGAGCGGCGCCTTCATCGGCGTATGACCAAACACAACCTGCTTGCCGTTAAAGTCATGATCTGACTCAATAAATTCATCCCTGATCCAGAGCAGGTCTTGCCGGTGCTGTTGGGACAAGGGAACCCCAGGGCGTAACCCGGCATGGACAAAAATATACCGGTCGGTCTCGTAATAAAGCGGCCTGGCCGCCAGCCAGATCAGGTGGGCGAGCGGGATGTAGTCACGGGGCTGCATGATCGCGCGCTCGTAGGCGCTAGCGTCGTCGGGGAGGTAAGAATGGGCGGTGGCTTTGCCGCCTTGCCCCCACCACAGGTTATAGGAGCCATAGGTCCGGGAATGGAAGAGGAGGGCATCGAGCATCAAATCCCCGTGGTTGCCTTTGAGAAAGATCCAATGGGGGTAGCGGGTGACCATCATCATACACCAGGTCACCACCGCACAGGTGTCCGGACCGCCATCCACGATATCGCCCAGTTGCAGCAGGGTATCGCGCTGTGGGTCGAAGCCACTCATAAGGAGCTGGTTATACAGCCCGATCAGTTCATCAAAGCGCCCGTGAATATCGCCGATGGCAAAGAGTTTGGGCCGCAAGTCGGCCATATGGGCGTGTCCTTTCTTATACGGTGACGAGAAGTTTGCGGACTACGAGAGTGATTATCGTTCGGCGAGGGCCGCACTTCTCTGAAATTACGCAACGAAGAGTCTGACAAATTTGGCGTCATAGACCGCTATTTCACCGCCGAAGACACCGAGCGAGGCTGCCTAGCGCTTGCCTTGCCAGAAGGCCAACCGCTCGCAGAGGCGGTCGATGTGCGTGCCGCCGGCGTTCTTCAGAGCGCGCTAGATGGCATTGATCTTGTTCCGGGCCGTGCGGGCGCGTTGGGCAGACTTTTTGGCTTCGGTGCGTTTCTTCTTAGCTCCAGGCATAGATAGTTCCTCTAATTGTCTATGATGGACGGCGGGATGTTTCCCTCCAGTCCGGTCAGGCATGTCTGGATGCTGCCGGTCGATTGCGCCGCCCGTAAGATGGCTACTTCAACACGTCACAGATGAGGATAACGGCGAGCACGATGCCAATAATGACGAGCGTGATCGCCAGGCTAATCCATAGCGGCGACAAGACCCAGAGCCAGGGCCAGTCAATGTAGCCCGTGAGTTTGAGCGCGATAAAGACGATGGTCAGCAGGCCGGCAAAGCCAATGCCGCCGCTAGATGAAGATGATGAGTTAGACATAGAACTCCGAAGCCTCTTATTTGCAGTCAAACACGCCGTCCTGGGTAAAGAGATGGCGGCATCCTCGGCGGCCTGCGGACCGGCCTCCCGGGGCCGGTGCTGCCGACGGCGGTGGGCTGCGCGATTGGCAGGCGGCGGGGGTGTGGCGCCGCCGCCACCCGGTGCTGCTGGACCGGCTGGGGGCAGCCGACCGCCGTGATTGGGCGCGGGCCAGCGTGGA
>JAICHN010000570.1 GCA_025924845.1 Chloroflexota bacterium
CTGGGCGGTTCGCACCGTTCGTATGCCGTGGCCCTGGCCGTCATCGGTCATTTCTTGGTCCGCGAACGGGCTCGCGGCGTGCTGATCGCGGAGCTTAGCAGCGGTTTCCTTGTAACCTGGCATGACTCCGTCTCCTGGGAGAAAGTGCATCACTGCACGATCGATCATGATCAGATTCTCGATCAGACGGGCCCGGTGCAGGGCAGCCTCCTTAAGGTGGAGCAAGCGCGTGAGCCGGCAAAGAAGAGTCTGTTTCGCCGGCAGCCGGAGCGGTTCGATCTGAGACCGGCTGATTTCCTGCACTCGATCGGGATTCGCCTGGATCGGAAGCGCGCCGTATCGATTATGATTATCGAGACCACCAGCGGCTACCGCATCGCTTATTGGGTCGACAAAGCGACATTTGTCATTCATGGCTCATTCCGCATGCCCATAAGTCTGCAGCACGACGAACTGGTCGAGCACGAGGAAGTTCAAGCCACTATCACCTCCGAACAGGCGCGACGCCGGGTGGATTTTGACGCCCTGGAGCATACGCTGCGCGCCACTCCACGAGACTTTCCGGCCCTGATGGGGGTGGTCGCGAACCTGGAGGACGAACTCCGCTACCGTGAGGCGGAAGAGCTCGCCGTGCATGTCTCGACGCTGGTGCCTGAGCGCGAGGAAGCCCATTATCACGCGGCGCGCTTTGCCCTGGTGCGGGGAGACCCCGCCAAGGCCATGGAGCGCCTCGAGCCCGCCTTGCACCTCGGGCAAGCGCCGCCTGAGATCCTCGATCTGCAGGCGCGGCTGCTCTGGGCCGAGGGGAAACAGAATGACGCGTTGGCGCTGTGGGAAGCTCTCGCCCAGGCCGACGCGCCTCTCTCCGTGCATCTTCAGCGTTTTGGCCGTGCCCTCGCCGCGTTGGGAAGGGCGGAGGAATCGGCCGCACGGTTGCAGGAAGCCGGGGCCTCAACCGTGGCGCCGACCCGAGACATGGCGCTGGAGCATCTTGATGCCGATGCCGCCGAAAGGAACGCGGCGCAGGTATCGCCGCTGCGACGGCCGATGGACCTTGCCTTGCCCTCGGTGCATTACGAGACGCTCGATGATGATGCCCTGCATCCATTCCTCACCGGAGAAGGGCCCACGTCGGATCGGGCGCGTGGCCCACTAAGCGATCGTTTACTGGCCGCCAATAGGCCTTCCGCCGAGGACCAAGCGGGCGAAGCGCGTGAAGAAACGAAAGAGGAGGAACTGGTGCGGCTCCAGGCCGAACTGGTCGCGACACCAGACGATTCTTCGCTGCTGCGCAAGCTGGGCTTTGCTTACGCCCGCTCCGGCCAATTGGACGCGGCCGCCGAAGCCTACCGCAAGGCGATCGAGATCGATTCGCGCCAATAGCCAATCCTACTACTCCGCAGGTGCTTGATCCTAGCCCGGTCCCCCGTTACACTGGCCACTAAGCGAATACCGTCAGGTACGGCGAGAAGAGTACGGGCATCACCAGGCTCCCCAGAGACAGAGGTCAACGGCTGTAAGCCTCCGAGCCGGAGTAGCCCTGAAGGTCACTCGCCCACGCCGGATCCGCCGCGTGCTCCAGGTTGGGCCGCGGCTATCCCGGAGACCGCCCGTTAGCGCGGTACAACGAGGGTGGAAGGCTGTTTGAGCTTTCCGCCAAATTAGAGGTGGTACCACGGAGGCCCTCCCCGTCCTTTGAGATGGGGAGGGCCTCGTTTTCTCGTTGTCCCACGGATGGGGCACTGAGTTACATATGGAGACGCGCGGTAGAGGCCGCGCCGATCCATCGGAGGTGCCGACATGACGGCCGAGGACCGTTACCAATTTGCCGAAGCGGAGCCAAGACTGCGGGCCAGGTGGGATGCCCTGGGGATCCACCGGTTCGACCCCGATGGATCGGGCCCCATCTACAGCGTGGACACCCCCCCGACCACGGTGTCCGGTCAGATCCATATCGGCCACGTCTTTTCCTACACCCAGACCGATATCGCCGTTCGCTATCATCGGATGCGGGGTGAGCGCGTCTTCTATCCCTTCGGGTATGACGACAACGGCTTGCCGACCGAGCGGTTCACCGAACAGAAGACCGGCCTCTCCGCTCGCGCGGTGGGGCGCGAGGCGTTCATTCGCGCCTGCCTTGCGCTCTCGGCCGAGGTGGAGGAGCGCTTCGAGCAGTTCTGGAAGCGCCTGGGACTGAGTGCGGATTGGCGGCTGCGTTACAGCACGATTGACGATCGCTCACGGCGCATAGCTCAGGCCGACTTCCTCGACCTCTATGAAAAGGGCCTGGCGGCGCGGCGGGAGGCGCCCGCTCTCTGGTGTCCGGAGTGCGCTACAGCGCTCGCCCAGGCCGATGTCGAGGACCGCGAGGATGTCCGATCCGTCTTCGTCACGCTGCGCTTTACCGGTCCCGACGGCGGCGCCATGCCGATCGCCACCACCCGGCCCGAGTTGCTGCCCGCCTATGGCGCCGTGCTCGTGCATCCCGACGATCCGCGCTACGCACATCTGATTGGCTCAACCGTGCTCACACCGCTCTTCGGTCGTGCCGTGCCGGTACTGGCCGACTGCGGGGCCGAGAGGGACAAGGGGACCGGCGCCGTGATGTGCTGCACCTTCGGCGACATCTCCGATGTGCGGTGGTGGCATGCCCACGATCTGCCGCTCCGCATCGTCATCACGCCTGATGGGCGGATGAACGAGTCGGCCGGGCCGTACGCCGGGTTGGCCATCGCGGCGGCGCGAGCGCGAATTATAGCCGATCTCGACGAGGCGGGCTGCGTGTTGGCGCGACAGGATCTCACCCATACCGTGGGCGTACACGAACGGTGCGGCACGGCTGTCGAGTTCTTGGTCACCACTCAATGGTTCATTGAACTGTTGGCGCACCGCGAAGCACTATTAGAGGCGGGACGTCAGGTCACCTGGCGCCCAGGCTATATGCGCGCCCGCTACGAGAGTTGGGTGGGCGGCCTGGCCTGGGACTGGTGCATCTCACGCCGGCGCTACCACGGCGTCCCTTTCCCGCTGTGGTACTGCGAGCAGTGTGGCGCCACGGTCGCCGCGCGCCCCGAACAACTACCGGTGGATCCGGCGGCGACCAATCCGGCCGTGCCCTGCCCAGAGTGCGGCGGCAACCGCTTCAAGCCCGATCCCGACGTGATGGATACCTGGGC
>JAICHN010000571.1 GCA_025924845.1 Chloroflexota bacterium
AGATCGCTAGGATCAGGGTAAGTGTCGGACATACCGATCAGAAGGGGGCGAGGAGGTTCGCCCGATGGTACGGCGGTCGTCGTAAAGGGGGCAGGGTCATGCTACGGCCTGCGACTAGTCTGATAGCGTCTCCCCTGCGCCTGCCCGGCGCGAAACTATGCGCCCAGCCTTTTTACCAGTGCGGAGCCGTGCGATGAGTACGATCGAGTTCCCGACCGTGGACAGTCCGCCTACGGATGCCGCGACGGATACGGCTGCTAAGATCGAGCAGGAACCACGCGCCAGCGCCGGTAATGAAACGCGCCGATTGCAGACAACCGAAGAGCACCCGTCGGTGCCTGACGACGTGGAGGCGGATCCCCCCATCGAGCCGGAAACGGCTGAAGCCGGTCAAAACAACTCCTCGGCCGAGGCAAGTACGGGCCTTGTTGTGCCTGAAGAGGAACCGGCTGCCGTACCGCCCGCCGCGATTCCGCTTTGCCCGTTCTGCGGCACCCCTGCCCCCGACGGCCTTCCGGTGTGCGCCACCTGTGGACAGCCCGGTACGCCGCTGGCTGAGGGATCCCTGTTAAGGGGGCGTTATCGGATCGGCAATCCGCTCGCCGTTTCCAACACGGGAGCCGTATATCAGGCGCGGGACGAGAAGCACAAACGTGACGTAGCGATCAAGGAACTTCTGGCGCCCCCCGGCAGTACCGCGGCGGGACGCGCGGCGTTGGTGGAGCGGTTCCGCCGCGAAATCAAGCGCCTGGCAGGGCTAAAACACCCATCACTGCCCGCCATTCTGGATCGCTTTGAGGCGCAGGGCCGACTTTACGTCGTTATGCCGCTGCTGCCGGAGCGAAGTCTCTATGTTGAGCTGACGCAACGCGGGCGCGGGTGGAGTGAACAGGAAGTCCGCGTATGGGGCCTGCGCTTACTCGAATTATTGGAATACCTGGAAAGCCGCCGACCGGCCGTGGTGCATGGTGAGATTCTGCCCGAGCACATCGTGCTGAAGGAAGACGGCATACCCTGTCTGCTCAGCTACGGTCTCGCTCCACGCCTTGGCCTTCGTCCTTACGTCACCCTGCCCGGCCAGGTTGCCGAGCAGCCCGAGCCCAAGCCGGCGAAATCGCGGACATGGCTGAAGCGACGGAATAACCCGGCTTCCGATGCCTCGACCACACCGGCGGCCGCCTCCGCTCCGGACCCGACTCCCGCCGACGACCTCTATGCGGTAGGAGCAACCATGCACGCGATGTTGACCGCGCGCGATGTGTTCGCCGGCGCCGACCAGGGGGGCATACCATTTCCCCCAGTTCGTAGCTTCGCTCCACGGGTCAGTATCGGAATGGCGGAGGCGGTAGGTGACGCGGTGGCGGAAGATCCGCGGCGGCGCTTCCTCAGCGCGGGCGCCATGCGCGCCCATCTGCTGCAACAAGGGGCGGCGCCACCGGCCGCGTCCGAGGCACCCCCCGCGTCGAGCCCTTCGCGCTTTCCGATCGTGCTGCTGATCGTCACCCTCATCCTCATCGCGATCGGGGTTGCTATCTTCGCTCATAACAACGCCGGCACCACCAATCCCGATGTCGCGGCGAAAGGCGAACAGGAGGTAAATCCGGTTGTGCTGGCGGTACCCGTCCCTACCGCCGCTCATACGGTGGCCTTCTCCGATACCTTCATCCATACCAACAATTTCTGGCCCACCAGCGGCGCCAACGTCTACCGACGAGGGAATGTGCTCTGGTTGACAAACCCTGGGGGCACCATACCGGTGAAAGCGACGCGGGCCGGCTATGCCACGGGCCGGGAAGGCTTCACGCTCAGCGCGACGATCCGCCTTGCTCAGGGCCCGGTGGGAGCCGCCTACGGGCTTGTCGCGGCCGATCGAGGAACAAGCAGCGCCAACAATGTCTCGCTGCTGCTGCGTGACACCGGCCAGTGGGCGCTCCTCCGTTACAAAGCCGGCGTCGCCACACCGCTCGTGAGTTGGCGGGGCAATGCGGCGATTCGCGCCGGCCACAACACTCCCAACCACCTCCTCCTCACCCTGAGCCATAACGCCTACACGGTCACGATCAACGGGCGTAAGGTGGCGGGACCGATTCCGGCCGGCGGGGCGACCAAAGGTCGGGTCGGCTTGGTCGCCTGGCCCGACGCCGTGATCGCCTGTGACGAATTGGCGGTCGATGCGACGCCCCCTGGGAAGGCGATGGAAGAAGATTTCCTGGACAATGCCCGCAACTGGTCCTCGGCGCCCGGTGGACTCCCCTTCTTCCACGGGGACATGCTCCGCCTGCGCACCACCGACAAGCAGGCGTGGCAAACCGCGTCCAGCCTCCGCGCGGGTGCGCCGGCCGGCGCCTCGGCTTTCACGGTCGATACGACGCTGCACGTGGCCGGCGGCGCGGGCGGGGTCATTTTCGCCCAGGAGAAAAATGGGGATCGTCTAGCAGCGGTGGTGGGGAGTGCCGGCACCGTGAGCGTGGTCAGACTGGGCAAAGGGGCAACCCGAACCCTGGCCGGTCCAGTGGGTGGTTCATTGGGGCGGACAGGCTATGGCCTCAACCTGTTCCACCTGGTGATCGACGATACGAACGGCACCTTCCATGCCCAGATCGGGGTAAATGGAGCGACCGTTCTCCGCTACGCGGTGCCGGCGAAGGGCCTCACGCCCGTGGTGGCGCTGACCGCGGTCGGTCCAAAGGCAAGCGTGGACTTCAGCATCCTGCGCGTAGCACGGTAGGCGGTATGCTCAGCATCCGCATCCATACTGGAGACGGCAAGTCCCTGATCGATCCACCGCCCGCCGACCTACCCCGGTACCGCGCCGATCCCGGCGCCTTTATCTGGGTAGACCTGGAGGAGCCGACTCACGACGAGTTAGCCGAGGTAGCTCCCGTATTCGGCCTCCTGGACCTCACCGTGGAGGATTTGCTCGTACAGGGGCAGCGGGCCAAACTTGAAGCTTTTGACGGGTACAACGTGCTGATCATGCACGGCATGAGCTTCGATCCGGCAACCCGTGAGGTGAGCACTCCTGAAGTCGATATCGTGCTTGGCAAGAACTTTTTGATCACCGGCCATCCGCCCAGCTTGAGGCCGATCATCCACGATCCGCAGGGTCCAGGACATGCCTGCGCGCAGCTTGGCAAGAGTCCCACCCTTCTGCTTTATGGCGTCGTCGATCGCC
>JAICHN010000572.1 GCA_025924845.1 Chloroflexota bacterium
AGTGCGACCCGTTCGGCCAGAATGGCGTCGGTGGCCAGGCTGAGATAGGCGTGTTGCTCGGTGCTGCCCAGGGGAATGACGGCCCGATCGTCATGCTTCAGGTAGTCCTCCAGGCGCATCCAATTTGTCTCGGAGACTTTCATATGCCGTGCCTTTCCCGGATCACGAGCGCGCTTCAATCAGGGTTTCCAGACGATCGACCAGCGAGGCCAGGTCGGCGAAGGCGCGATCGACCGGTTCGGGCGCGGCGAGATCCACCCCGGCCAGCTTGAGCGCATCCAGGGGGAACAGCGAGTCGCCTGCCTTGAGGAAAGACAGATAACGATCTAGGGCGCCCGATTCGCCTGCCAGCACTTTGTCGGCCAGGGCGTGGGCGCCGGAGATGCCCGTGGCATATTGGTAGACATAGAAATTGTAATAGAGATGGGCGGGAAACTCGGCCCAGGTAATCCCGATCCGATCGTGGTCCTCGGCCACCTCGTTGCCGTAGCCCTCGCGGAACAAGCCATCAAGCAAGGCGATCATGCCATCCGCCGTCAGCGGCTCGCCGCGCTCCACTCGCTCATGCACCTCCAACTCGAAGCGGGCCAGAGTCGGCATGATGAAGAAATAGCGATGAAAATTATTCATCGCCTCCTCGATCACCGAGATCTGGAACTCGGGATCCTGATTGCTTGCCAGCAGATGAGCGCGCACCAGGGCCTGATTGAAGTTAGAGGCCACCTCCGCTACGAAGATGGAATAATGGGAGTAGACGGCAGGCTGGGTCTGCCACGTGTAATAGGAGTGCATGGAGTGGCCAAGCTCATGAGCCAGGGTGCTCAGCCCAAACACGTCATCGTTGTAGCTCATCAGGATGAACGGATGTGTACCAGGCGCGCCGCCCGAGAACGCCCCGGCCCGTTTGCCCTGGTTCGGGTAGATGTCTACCCAACGCTCTTCGAGCACGCCTCGGCGCACCGTCTCCACGTACTCGCCGCCCAGCGGGGCAAGGCCCTCCAGAATCCACTCCACGGCGCGCGAAAAGGGCAGCGGGGCTTGTTGCCTGGCGATCGGCGCCCAGATATCGTATACATGAAAGTCATCCAGGCCGAGGGCACGCCGACGCACCGCCCAGTAGCGGTGCCAGGTGGGGAGATTCTTGCGGAAGGTGGCGATCAGGTTGTGGAACACAGTCGAAGGGATGTGGTTGGCCGACACCGCCGCCTCCAGGGATGAGGGATACCGGCTCACCCGCGCTCGGAACACATCCTGCTTCACCCCCGCCGCGAGGCAGTTGGCCATGGTGTTCTTCACGGCCAGGTGCGCATCGGCGTAGTTCTCCCAGGCGGTGCGGCGCGTCTCACGGTCGGGCGAGGCCAGGAGGGCATGAAGCGTGCCCTGAGCGAGCGGCGTCTCCGCGCCGGCGGAGTCGCGGGCTGGGGCGAAACGCAGGTCGGCATCGGCCAGAATACGATGCGTGCCGGACGCCGTGGCAAAGGCGTCGTTGACCAGACCCAACACTTCCTCGACCTCGGCCGAACGCACATGTGCCTGCTCCGCCTCCAGGGCATCCAGGTAGTGGCCATAGCAGGCGAGGCGGGGCTCCTCGGTCAGCCAACGGCGTAGGGTGGGGAAGCCGATGGTCAGCAACTCGGGTTCGGTGAACGAGATCGCGGCCAGCACATGGGCCTGAAGGGTGAGCGACCGGCCCCGCCGGGCGGCGGCGGCCGTATCGCCGGTATCGGTTTCGGCCCCCATTCCGCCGTAGACATAGACGCGCCGGATGCGCGCAATCCACTGGTCACGCAACTCCAGCCAGTCGGCCAGGACAGTGGGGCTCTCGCCAAGATGCCCGCGGAAGCGATCGGCCTCGGGCAGGGCGGCGCCGAGGGCATCGACCTCGGCGGCCCAGGCCGCCTCCGTGGGAAAGACACTGTCAAGGTTCCAGGTGAATGCCACGGGGATTTCGGCCCGACTGGGCAAGGGGCGCGCGTCGGCGGTCATGAGGCGTCACTCTCCATTGAGCTAAGATTCACATCACCGCTTCAGTGTGCCCTGGACACGGGGCAGGGGGCAACTCACCTCGATTTTTGCTGGCCTGGACACCGTATACTACGATCGGATCAGGGAAGAACACGCGCCTGGAGGATAGACCAATGGCAACCGAGATAAGGCGTATTAAGGTCGACAGGGAGACCCGGATCGGGCCGGTCCTCAAGGCGACGGGCACCGACCCGATGATTGTCGAGCTGGGAGACGCCGCGTATCGGATCAATCCCGTCGGCGCTACTTCGTCACCATTCACCGTCGAAAGCGCCTATGCCTCCGTGTGTACCACCGACGGGCGAACCGGTGCCGCCATATCGGATGATGAACTGGAGGCGATCATCGCCGAGGCCGGTACAGGGAGTTCGGCGCCAAGGTGAGGGCTCTCCGGATCCCGACTTTTTGCAGCAGGTTGCTGCCACATTACTGTGAGGGCATACCACGGGCCTGTCCGACGAATTGCGCGGTAGCCTGCCAACTATAGAGGATTTGGAGGAAGAGTTGCGCGCCCTGCCTCAGTCCGACGAGAAGCAGAAGTGACCACTTGCACCACCTGGGCCGGCGGTCACGTCCCTACATGTGGATTTCCGCGCTAATCGCCGGCGGCAAAGGGGATACGCCAACTACCGCTCGGCCAGCGGGCCTCCAGCATGTAGCAGCTTGCCCGTGGAATATACATGACTGAGGAAAACCCCTTCCAGCCCGGATTGGGCAGCACTTTACCGGGATGCTTGGGATCGTTGATGGGCGGGTAGAGCGTCGGGTGTTTCGGGTCCAGTCGGAGGTAGGGACGTGGACCCTGCGTATTGATGGTAAACCATACCGGCTGCCGTGTAGGCAACGTCCATGCTCGAATGGTGACGACGCCGGTGTAGGCTCCGTACTCAACCCAGGCAATTTTCCAGGACCAACCATGGGCGGTCGGCTTGATGTTGGCATACGTGTCCACTCGCAACGGTGCTTCAGGATGGAACCCGACCGCCCAGATGGGTGATTCGCCGACTGCCGCCATTTCGAGGGTAGGTACCATGTGGGGAGCGGCGCCCTGAGCACAGTGCGTGGGTGCCGCGCCAAGAGGCGGGCCGGCCGCTCCCGGTGCCGGTCCCGCACGCAAACCGCAACTCCCCACCAGAACCACACTGCCCA
>JAICHN010000573.1 GCA_025924845.1 Chloroflexota bacterium
AGCGCCTTCCTCCTCACCATCGCCTGGCCCGCCTGAGCGCCCGCGAGATCACGTCACGGCAGCAGACTTGGCGCCGGCCTTGAAATCCTCACTCGGCCATGCTCAATTATAGCATGCACCTCACTCCTGCCTTCCTTCCGCAGCGGTCTCCAGGACGAGAATTGTGTCGATCGGATCGGGCGGGTTGATCGGACCGGTGATGATGCTTGCCTCGCTAGTGTGCTCGACGGGCAGCGTCTCGCCGCCGACGAGGAAGAATGCTTGTGTGATCGTAGGGTTGAAGGCAGGAAGCGTGATCCGCCCATCAGTCGGCCAATCGAACAGGTGCAAATAGACTTTGCCGGCTCGCATAGTGCTTCGGCACCAGTCGAGTCCTTGCACCGGACCTGGTCGCGTCCCGAACACCGCTTCCCCATTCCGGCCCAACCACTCCCCCACGACAACTAAGCGGTCCACGCTGGGTTGGGGAATAACGCCCTCGGCGGTCGGGCCGACATTCAGCAGATAGTTTCCGCGCTTGCTCGTGACGTCAACCAGAGTGCGGATCAGATCTTGCACGCTCTTCCAGTTATGATCGTGCGCCTTGAAGCCCCAGGTATCGTTCAGCGTGGCCGGAGTTTCCCAGTCCGCGTCCACCGCGGCATTGGGGAACGCGTTGTCGCGCGCCTCGGCGTAATCACCCAGGGTATTGCCGATCCGTCCGCTCACCAGGCAATCGGGCTGGAGTTCATGAACAAAGTCGACCAGAGATCGACTCTGCTCCACTGTGATACGGCGCGGCGTATCGAACCAGACCAGGCAGATCGGACCATAGTTGGTGAGTAACTCGCGCACCTGCGGCTTGACGTAGTGTTCGAGGTACCCCGCGAAATCCTTCCGTTCCTCGACGAAATCCCAGTCATTGCCGTCGCCGTCCGGATGATGCCAGTCCTGGGTTTGCGAATAGTAGAAGCCGAACTTTATCCCCTGCCGCCCGCACTCCGCCGCCAACTCTTTGAGCGGATCACGTCCGAAGGGAGTAGCGTCGACGATGTTGTAGTCCGTGAAGGCGGTGTCGAACATACAGAAGCCGTCGTGGTGCTTCGCGGTGACCACGAGGTAGCGCATTCCGGCCGCTTTGGCCAGAGACACCCAGGCGGCGGCATCGAAGCCGACTGGATTGAAGTGAGCGGCGAGCGGCTCGTACTCGGCGACCGGGATACGTGCCTGGTGCATGATCCACTCGCCGATGCCGGGAATTTCTCGGCCTTGCCACACTCCGGCGGGAATCGCATAGAGGCCCCAATGGATAAACATGCCGAACTTCGCGTCGCGGAACCAGTCCAGGCGGGGATCATGACGAGCATCGTCTCGCTGATACGCCTCCTGCCGGATCGCGTTTTCCCCGATCATCTGGTGCAACCTTCCCTTCATGGTGCTTGCGCCGAGTACAGTTTGGCTACATAGCCCGGCGGTTCCGTAGGGGCATCCCTTGTGGGTGCCCTCGGCGGCCTGAACCAGGGCACCCACAAGGGATGCCCCTACCCCGTGGCCGGCCGGTTCCCTTTCGCCTAGGGTGCCGATCACCCGGGGGTACTCGGTGGTCCTACAAACGGAAGAAACGTATACCTAACTGTGCTGGATTAGAGACTCCAACGACCATTGAACTGCGGCAACGCCGCGCGATGCGTTTCCAGATAATCGTCGAGCATGGCCCGCATCACGTCGATGTCCCCGGCCAGCGGATCGAGGGCCAGCGCCTGCAAGGCCAGGTCACGATCGCCGAGAACCGCGGCATCCACCACCATCTCCACCAGCGAAGCCTCACGCCGGCACAACTCGCCCACCATGGGCGGCAGGGCGCCGACCCGCAGCGGCAACACGCCCATGCCGCCGACTACCGCCGGCACCTCCACAATCGTCTCATCCGGCAGGTTGCTTATGGCTCCGTAATTGGGCACATTGATCGATACCCGATAGACGTTCGCGTCGTGGGCGATCCCATGGATTACCTCGTAGACACCTTCACTGTTTTTTTGGCGCAGGCGTTCCATGCCTGGGCCGCCCTCCGTCGCCAGGCGCTCGATCTCTCGCCACATCCTATCCCTACTGCCTGCCGAGCCGGCCCAATCGTAGAGCGCGATGCGATAGCGTTCCCAGGGCTTGGTTACGGGGTTATGCGTATAGGGAAGGTACTCGGCGATGTGGGTATCGCCGGTCACGGGAAGGTACCCGGTCAGGCGCATCATATCGACCGTGAGCGGTTCATGCTCGTGGGGTCCGGCAAGGATTCCCTCGCGCATGGCGGGGTACAGGTCCTCGCCCGTGCGCCGATCACGTATATCGAGGACCCAGGTAAAGTGATTGATGCCCGCCGCCTTGATATCGACAAACTGTTGGACTTCCCGCTGGAACGCCATAACCACTTCCCAATAATTGCCATGGTGCGGCGCATGGGGATCGCGCACCAACGGCGGCGCCTCCACTCCCAGGCGGTCGGCCAGCGCTATACCTGCCGTGCTAAACGCTTTGGCGATGCCATGGCACAGGCCGATCGGTTTGATCGAGGTGTACTTGGCGACGGCACGGCAGAGGCGAGGTACTGGATTGGTCAGACAGATGAAGGGCGCATTGGGGCAGAGGCGCTCCATGTCACGGGCTATGTCCAGAATGGGCGGAATGTTGCGCGCGGCGTGAAAGAGACCGCCCGGTCCCCCGTTCTCCGCGAAGGGCTGGTTGACGCCATGGCGCTTTGACACCTCCCAATCCCGCTGCCACAGTTCCTCGCGCGGCCCGACCTCGATGGAGCAGACCACGAAGTCGGCGCCATCGAGCGCGACGCAGCGGTCGGCATGTCGCTCAATGACCATGCCGGCGTCCCACTCGCGGTTCATCCGCGACGCAAGCCTATGTACCTGCTCTAGCCCTTCGGTATTGAGGTCGACCAGTGCCAGCGTACTGCCGCGTAGTGACGACTCGCGCAGCATGGTGGCCAGCGAACTGAGACCGAAGCTGGCGCTTCCCGCGCCGATGATCGCGATTTTGACGGACTTCACCAATCACCCTCCCAACGTTTTGACTCAATGGCGTGGCGGGGTTGAGCCCGCCCCCCCCATTGTGCGTTTTTTTTGGGGGGCCGCCCCCCCCC
>JAICHN010000574.1 GCA_025924845.1 Chloroflexota bacterium
GCTCCTGCGCGCGCTTATACCACCGCCGGGCGTTATCCTGGAACGGGGCATAGAACTCGGCGTTGGCGCCCAGGGTGGCGAGAAACGCCGCCTTGTAATCAGGGGCCCTGCCCATCCAGCCATATCCCACGCGCGCCCACTCGGCAATGGCGTCCCGCCCGGCGACCATCTCCTCGGTGTCGCGCGGCGCCTTGAAGAATCGGTGGGTCACGCCGCCATTACCGGTATCGGTGGGCGTGGTCAGCACGGCCGAGCGCGCTGGGTCGTGCAGGGCATCGTAGAGCCGGGCGATCATGCGCGCCGTGTTACGGAAGGCCGGGTGGGTGGTCACATCCTTCACGCGCTCGCCATAGATCCAGATCTCGCGCCCGTCGCGCAAACTCTCGAGGTATTCATCTCCAGTCAACGGCCGCGTCCGTGCCGGATCGGTTGCCGGCTGAGCGATCATGATTGCCATCCCCTTCCCGTGGCGTCTCTTGCTCATTTACTCAGGTAGTGTATCCATGCGGATCGAGCCGACCCGCTCACTCCTAAAAAGGACGAACCTCCCATCGGTACAGAGATGGTAACGACATAGTACAAGGGCCATGCCCAGGGGTCATCCCCCAGGTGAGACGGGAGATCGCTTTATTGCTCAACTCAACCATCGTCCCGGTTCGTCGTCAATTGGAGGAGAGGACGGTTCGTGCGATACTACCAGGGTGTATCGGAGGAACCGAACAGAGAGGGTTCAAGCGTGTACCACCGGGGTTCTTGCGCGAAGGCGATCTGGTTGAGGTGGAGATCGAGCGGGTTGGGCTGATCCAGAATAGGGTGGCCGCTCGACCGGCTGGTGAGCGCCCGGCCTAGCACCGCGCGGTTCAGGGCGGACGATAAACGTCCGCCGCATAACGGAAAGGCTGACGGGGATGTCTCAGGTCATTGGCCGGCTCGGGCACATCGCCCTGCAAGTGCCCAATCTCGAGGAGTCGGTAACCGACGCCACGAAGATCCTCGGCTTGCGAGAGGTAGAGCAGCGCAACGGGACGGTGTATCTTACCTGCGACGAGCATCACCATGCCCTGGAATTCAGCGAAGCCGCCGCGGCCGGTCTTGACCACGTGGGACTTCAGGCCAGAAGTCCCCAGGCCCTTGAACGGTTGCACGCGGCACTCCTGAGGGAAGGGGTGCCGATCCTCTCCGAGCAGCCCGAGGAACCCAGCCTCGCCGCGGCGATCCGCTTCCCAACTCCCGGCGGCCACGTATTCGAGGTGTACCTTCCCGTCCCCGGTGAAGCACCGTACGATGTGCGGGGCGAACGTAGCGGCCACCTGACGGCGGACATCCTATTCAATGGACCCGGCATGCGTCCAAGAGTCCTCGGTCACGCCCTGCTCAAGACCGAGCACGTAGCGGAGATGGCGGATTTTCTGACCCGGCTTCTCGACTTCAAGCTCTCCGACACAGCGCTGGGCGGCGATGTGATGTGGCTGCGCTGCAATCCCGACCACCATACGATCAATCTTCTGCGCGGCCCGGCCGGATTGCATCATCTCGCCTGGGAGCTGGAGAGTTGGACCGATCTGGAGCGCATGGCCGACCACATGCTCGCCAACGGCAAGCGGCTTTTCGCCGGTCCCGGCCGGCATGGGCCGGGCCACAATCTCTTCATGTATCACCTCGCCCCGGCCGGCTATCTCGTGGAGCACTTCTCCGACCTGCAGCGCATCTACGACGATGACGCTCATCAGCCGCTCGATTGGTCGCTGGACCCCAATTGGGTTAACCAGTGGGGACCGTCGCCGCCCGCCGATTTTGTCGAACGGGGCATCGGCCTGGCCATGCCGCGAGTGAGAGTGGTGAGCTAAAGGCCGTTAACCTGCCCGATGCACCGACGCGTACGTCCGCGGCGCCGGCAGCGACTCGCCGTGCTTTTGGGTTGATGCAGTCAAAGCCGCCAACGCCTCCTGGCCTCGACGTACCGCCTCCTCATACGTTCTGCCGTGGCTTACCGGCCCGAACACGCGACCTTCCCACTCGGGCAGCGTGACCAAAAAGGCATTGTCCTCATCAGACCACTCAATCAACATGGAATATGGCAAGTCATTCATGGAGAACCCTCTACTTCTGCTTCAGCTAGTCTGCGTAACGCCTCGCGCACTTCACGCTCCTGATAAGGCCGAGCGTCGGCACCATCGCCCCCCGCCAGGTTTGCGCGCATGCCGTGCAGGAGTGTGTGCCGCCACACTTGGTGACTGCCGGTTTGATGATCCACGACGAAGCCGGCCCGCCGGAGGTCGGCTCGAAGCTCCCTGAGCTTTCTCGGCACTGTGCCACCCCTTCCGACGTGTGTTAAGGCAAAGGTAGCACTTTAACGACACTCAGAGCATGGGCGTCCAACTCCAGCCCCCCCGGTTCCGATCGGAAATCGCCCGGCTGGGCGGTTCACATTCAGTTCACGGAATCACCCTATCCTTTCCAGGGAGGGAAGGTTACAGTGACGAGGAGCAAGAGGATACCAATGATGATAGACGAAACGCGCGGCGCGGCCCGGGAGGGCGGCATCGCCGTGCTGGCGGAAGGGCTGCACAAGCACTTCGGCGAAACCTACGCGCTGCGCGGCGTGGACCTTTCCGTACAGGAAGGCACCGTCTGTGGCCTGCTGGGTCCGAACGGAGCCGGGAAGACCACGGCGGTCCGTATCCTGACCACGCTGCTCCGCCCCGACCAGGGACACGCCCGCGTAGCAGGCTACGATGTGGTGCGTGACGCCGAGAAGGTGCGCTACCGCATCGGCCTGGCGGGTCAGTACGCGGCGGTGGATGAATTGCTGACCGGTCGAGATAACCTGGAGATGGTTGGCCGACTCTATCATCTGGGCCGGCACGCGGCACGGCAACGCGCCGCTGAACTGCTCGAGCAATTCAGTCTCACCGACGCCGCCGGCCGATTGGCCAAGACCTACTCGGGCGGAATGCGACGGCGACTCGATCTGGCGGCCAGTTTGGTGGCCCGGCCGCCCGTGCTCTTTCTCGATGAGCCGACTACCGGCCTGGATCCGCAAAGCCGCCTCGCCATGTGGGAGGCTATTCGCGGGCTGGTCGCGGGCGGGACCACCGTGTTGTTGACCACCCAGTACCTCGA
>JAICHN010000575.1 GCA_025924845.1 Chloroflexota bacterium
GATTCCCTGGCCCAACGCGCCCTGCTGCACTTCTGCACGCATAATGACCTGGCCGCTCACGTCGCCCAACTGCGGCAGGTGTATGGGGAACGGCGCCAGGCCATGCTGGACGCTTTAAGCCGCTATCTGCCGAGCGAAGTTACCTGGACCAGGCCGGACGGTGGTCTTTTCGTGTGGGTAACCTTACCAGTCGGAGTGGACAGCGTCGCCTTGCTGCGTGAAGCAGTAGCCCACAAGGTAGCATTCGTCCCCGGCGGCGCCTTTTTCGCGGACGGCGGGGGCGCCAACACCATGCGTCTGAGCTATTCGCATGCTTCACCTAGCTTGATCGAAGAGGGAGTGCGCCGGCTCGGCTCGGCGCTCAAGGCCCAGTTGCCGGTTGCCGCCGGGTAGGTGGTAGGGGAGGGCGCCATGTCCACGACGTTCTGGCACATTGACGCATTTTGTGAGCGGCCGTTCGCGGGCAATCCGGCCGCGGTTTGCTTGCTTGAGGAGGTGGCTGACCCCTCATGGATGCAGAGCATGGCCCACGAAATGAACCTCTCGGAGACCGCGTTTTTGGTCCGCCAGGGCGATTACTTCTCCCTACGTTGGTTCACGCCCGCCGTGGAGGTGCCGCTCTGCGGTCATGCTACCCTGGCCTCCGCGCACGCGCTCTGGGAGAGCGGTAAGGTGGACGCGGCGGAGCCGATTCGCTTTCAGACGCGCAGCGGTGAGTTGACGGCGAACCTGCGCGAGGGCCTGATCTGGTTGGACTTTCCCGCCCTGCCCGCCGATCCGGCAACCGTACCTCCCGCCCTCCTGGAAGCGGTGGGCGCCCGCCCGATTTGGTCCGGCATCACCGCCGCCGGAAGGAATGCCGAGGACGAAGGGCATCGCAATTACCTTCTTGTACTCCAGGATGCCAACGCGGTTCGAGCCCTTCGGCCCGACTTTCGGGCCATGACCGAGGCGAGCGGCAGCGGCGTGATCGTGACCAGCCAGGATGATCAAAACCACTACCACTTCATATCCCGTTACTTCGCGCCGTCGGCAGGCATCGACGAGGATCCCGTTACCGGCTCGGCCCATTGCACGCTTGGTCCCTACTGGGCCGAACAACTGGGCATGAGCAACCTCGGGGCATACCAGGCGTCGGCGCGCGGCGGCGAGGTTCGGGTGCGGGTGGCAGGGGATCGAGTGCGTCTGGGCGGTAAGGCGGTCACCGTAGTGCGGGGTACCCTGGCGTGAGTTCCGCCCCGGAATTAATGGGTCGTGCCGCGGCCCCGGCAATGCCGGTGCTATAAAGCCAATCCAATCCAGGCAAGGAGTTGGATTCCCGACTCCCTGCCTGGATTTTAGACCCTAATGATGTAGCGTGTAGAAATCGTAGGTGTCGATCGCCAACGGGTTAAACACAAAGCCCTTGAGGGTGGCAGCCATTACGGTAACCTGGGCCGGTTCGTCCAGCCAGATAGCGGGAGGATCCTGGCGACTGGTGATGTCTTGCAACTGCTTGGCATCGCTGATCAGGCTTTGCCGATCGGCGTTCTTCATTTCGGCCAGCAGCTTATCCACCTGAGCGTTATGGTAGAAGCCGGCGTTGGCGCCGGCCGAGCCGCCGGAGTACGAGGCAACGAGGGGAATCGACTCGTCGTAGGGATCGTTGTAATCCGGCCACCAACCGAACTCCAGAATGTTCGGCCGTTTGTTTGCCGGTTCCGAGCCATAGAACAAGTTGCTGTAGGCTGCTTCGTCCAGGCCCTGCATCTTGAGGTTGTAACCGATTTGCTGCAACTCGGCCTGCAGGATCTGGCCGGCGATCTGGAACTCATCCTGCCCGTTGGAATAGGTGTAAGTAAAGGTCGTGCCGGGCGCCACGCCCGCCTTGGCGAAGAGGGCCTTGGCTTTTTTCAGATCAGTTTGGTAATGGAACATGCCTGGGTCATAGCCCAACAGGGCGCGGGGCAGCGGCCCATAGGCGCGGCGCCCGTAGGAACGGTAAGCGGCCCGCAGATAGGCATCGTAGTTGAAGGCGTAGGACATAGCCTGACGGGCCAGAGGACTGGCCAGCGGGCCAGACTGGGTGAGCGGTAAATATTCGACCTCGGTGGCGTAGTGGATGGCCAGCTTCACCGCCGGCTCCTTGCGAAGCGCGTCGTAGTCCTGCGGGGTGAGGGCGCTGGTAATATCAGCGGTGCCCTTCTCGACCAGCTCGCGTCGGGTGGCCGAACTGGGTACCGATTCGACCACTACCTTCGAGAAGTGCGGTCCACTCCAACCACCCCAGTACTTGGTGAAGCGGGTGGGCGTCACCTGCTGGCTGTGCGTCCAGCTTTGGATCATATAGGGGCCCGTGCCGGCGTCGTTGCTCTGCGCCCAGGTATGGCCCCAATCGCTCTTTTTGCTGTTCGCGTGCAGAGTGTGCGCTTTGAGCGCCTGAGAATCCAGGATCAGCTCGGCATAATCCTGGGTCAGCGCGGCGATGAATATGGGCTGTGAACGCCCCAGATCAAACTCGATAGTATAGGGATCGACGATCTTGATCTGCTTCATCGGATCGGTGATAAAGCGAGCCAATACATAGCCGTTGGTGAGACCTGCCTGCATGGTGCGGGCGAGCGAATACTGTACGTCGGTCGCGGTCATGCAGCAACGGCCGGTGTGAAACGCGACCCCATGGCGCAGATGAAACGTCCAGACCGACTTGTCGGCGTTGGTGCTCCAACTGGTAGCCAGGGCCGGAGAGTAGCTATCGATGGATCCACCGTTGAAATCCACCAGGGTCTCATCGATGTTGCGCGCGATCGTGTCCGATGAGGCAAGTTCATCCGAGGCGGGGTCGATGTCGGCCGCCGAGCCGTAGCCTGCGATAGTCAAAGTGCCCGAGTCGACGAACGGCGCCGCGCCGCGCTGAGCCGAGGCGGCACGGGGCGCCAGAGCCAGGGCGCCGGTTAAGAGAATCGCGCACGAGACGCGCAAGACAACCGCGAAAGAGACGGAGTGGGGACGGAGTCTCGGTTCCATCATGCCGTATGCCTCCTACTTTTGCGATATATGTCCTTCGGATGGCGGCCAGTATACCAATAACCGCGGCGCCGAGTAGTGAAGGCAGTTACCGGGTCCGATGCAC
>JAICHN010000576.1 GCA_025924845.1 Chloroflexota bacterium
GATTGGCTTCCAACGACGTATGATTCGTACCGCGTTCTTGCTGGAATCCAGTTTCGTAGCTATTCTGGGCACACTGCTCGGCGTTGTCCTGGGCTTGGTCCTGGCAAAGGACATCGTCGACAATCTGGCTAAAAACGACAGCAGTGTCACGCTTTCCGTCCCCTGGCTACAAATCCTGCTCATCGTGGCCATTGCCTACTTTGCCTCGCTGATCACCACCTACGTGCCGGCCTGGCAGGCGTCGCGAGTCGCGCCCGCCGATGCCTTGCGCTACGAATAACGCGCTTTCGCGAACGCCAAGGCTTATCGCGCATATAGGCCTGCGGTTACGGAGCGTGTTACCAGAAGCAAACGACCGGCCTCGCGGTGCGCACGGGACGCCACCCCGCCCTTGTCCCTGCCCGCTGCCCCGCCTGCTCAAGACCCTTGTTCCAACCGGTGGTATGCTGCATTGCGCGGGTGGCGGTTTCAGCCAACGCCGGTAGTAAGAAGGCTAATGGTGTCAATGCCGGTCGATGAGTTGAGTCGTGTCCTGCTGGTCGATGACCATGCGGTGGTGCGCGCGGGCACGCGCCTGTTTCTCGAAGGCTACGAGGACCTGGAGGTTGTGGGCGAAGCGAGGGATGGCGTCCAGGCGCTTGCCCTGGCTATAGACCTCCACCCGGACGTCGTGCTCATGGATCTGGCCATGCCGACCGTGGACGGGGTTGAGGCGACACGCCGTATCAAGGCCGCCGCGCCGGATGTCGATGTGATCGTGCTGACCAGCTTTGTGGAGGACGATCAAGTGACCGCGGTGATCCAGGCCGGGGCCATCGGCTACGTCCTCAAGAGTGCCGATCCGGCCGAGATTGTCACCGCCATTCGCGCGGCCCGCCGCGGGGAGGTCCATCTGGATCCGGCGGTCGCGCGTCGGCTGATGCAGGCGATGAGCAAGCCGAAAACACCCGAGCTTGCGGAGCCGCTCACCGAGCGCGAACGCGAGGTGCTCACCCTGCTGACCCGTGGTGCGGCCAATAAAGCGATTGCCCGTGAACTCGGGGTGACGGAGAAGACGGCGAAAGGGCACGTGGGCAACATCCTGGGCAAGCTGGGCCTTACCAGCCGAACCCAGGCAGTCATTTACGCCCTGCGGCATAACCTCGTCACCCTTGATGACGGGCCATAGTACAATGCCGCGCGTGGGCGCTCGCCGCGCTATGCGGAACAGCCCGGGGATTGTGAGGGAATCCTGGTGCATGTGACTACCGTACTCCGGCGCCGGGCGCACATCGGCCGTCTGCTGTACCGCGTTGTATGGTGCCTGTTGTTGGCGTTGCCGGTTGGCTTGTTGCCTCACTCCGTGCGTGCCGCCGGCCTCCCTGTATTGCGTTGGGCGGATGAAGGAGTGGCTGATTTGGTCACCCTCGACCCGGCCTCGATTGGCGATGAGAACGCGCGCCTGGTTACGCGCTTTGTCTTCGAAGGGCTCGTTCGCCAGGGACCAAACCTGACCGTGGTCCCCGCGGCGGCCGATCGTTGGACGGTGAGCAAGGATGGACGGATCTATACCTTCCAGTTGCGCTCCGGCTTACGTTTCGGCGACGGAACTCAGGTCACCGCCGCTGACGTCGTCTACTCCCTCGATCGCGCGCTGAGCCCCGCCTTTAGCCGTACCGCAAATCTGTATGTGCTGGGTACTATCGAGGGGGCGGCGGCACGGAGTGCCGGCAAGAGCAAGGTGCTGAGCGGTGTACGAGCGCTGAGCCCAAACACCGTGCGCATTACGCTGAGTACGCCGACCGGTTCATTTTTGGCTCGCCTCGGTTTACCGGAAGCGGCGATTGTACCGCGCCGACTTATTCTTCAGCAGGGTAGCCGGTGGACTGAGCATGCGGTGGGTACAGGGCCCTTCGTGGTGCAACACTGGCAGCATGGCCAGTCCCTGCGGCTCGTGCCTAATTCCTATTACTATGGACCGCGCCCGAGCGTGGCGCTCTCGATTATTTTCGTTCCGGAGCCCACGACGGCATTTAAACTCTTCCAGGCCGGAGCACTCGACGTCATGGGATCCATCGCGTTTCCGGCGGATCAGGTCTACCTCGTCAACGGCGACCCCCAATTCCATCGCACGCCGGCGCTTGTGACCATGTTCCTGATGCTTAACGAGCGACACGCGCCGCTCGACCAAGCACGGGTGCGTGAGGCCCTGGCCCATGCTCTGAACAAACCGCCACTGGTCAGTGCCGTTTTGGGCACGCTCGCCCAGGCCACGGACGGTATGCTCCCGCCGGGCATACCGGGCTACGACCCACACTTGGAAGGCGCGCATTATGATCCCGTCCTCGCCCGCGCCCTGCTTGCACGGGCCGGGTATCCAGGTGGGCGCGGCTTCCCCTCGCTCGTTTTCAGCGCCGATCAGGGGACGCAAAATCTGCTCCTGGCCGGCGCTGTCGTGCAGCAGTGGCACGATGTCCTTGGTATCAAGGTGAGAATTGTGCAGACCGAGCACAATGCCTACAACCAGCGGCTGACCAACCTGGCGTTCCAGATCGCGCCGGTCACCTGGACGGCGGACTGGCCTGATCCGCAGAACTTTCTGACCCAGCTTCTGTATACGGGCGCCCATAATAACAACGGTGGCTGGAGCAACACGCGGTTCGATCGATTGGTCGACCAGGCCGATCGGCTCGTCGGCGATACGTCGCGGCGGTTGTCGCTCTTCCATCGCGCTGAGACCTTGGCTATGCAGGATGCCGCCACGATCCCCATCGCCAATCCGCAAGCGGGTATTTTGATTCGGAGCACGGTGGTTGGGCTGCAGGTAGCGGGCGGCGCGGTGGTCATCCCCGACTGGTCACGTGTACGCATCGGCGCCTCGTAACCAGTCATGGATGACCTGTCGCACCCCCCCATACAGGCTGACGCTTCCATGCCGACGCCGGGTCTGGGTGCTAAGGAACGGCCAACAACGCGTCACTTACGCCTGAGTAGGCACGGGGTGCCGCCCCGGGGTGTCCGCGGCCTGTCGTCGCTGCGCCTGCGGCTCCCCGTGACCGCGGCGTTCCTGGTCGCGGTGGCCGTGGCGCTCTCGCTACTCGGCTCGTTTCTCCTTTTGCGAAA
>JAICHN010000577.1 GCA_025924845.1 Chloroflexota bacterium
GCGGCGCGCGCCGCGCGGGCCGGGACGGATCGGAGCGCCTGCCGGACGGCACTGGCGTGCTACGGGGGAGCGTATCTGCCGGACGAGCCCTATGCGGAGTGGGTGGTCGCACGACGCGAGGCTTTACGAGGCCTTTACCGGGATACGCTGCGGCATCTGGCGAACCTGAGCGGCGCGGCGGGCGATCTGGAAGAGGCGGAGCACTGCCTGCGCACACTGCTGGCGGAAGATCCCTGCCACGAGGACGCGGCGGGCGAGCTAATGGGTATATTGGCGGCAGCGGGCAGGCGTCCCGAGGCCCTCCGCGTGTATCAAGCACTGGCTACCGCGCTCGATACTGAATTGGGTCTGGCGCCCAACAGCGAGATCGAGGCATTGCGTGGGCAGGTGCTGGCGCTGTCGGCAGCGCCAAGTGCGGCGGACCTACCGCCACGCCTAGCAGTGCCGACGCGGGTGGGCAACCTGCCCGCGCCCTTGACCAGCTTCGTGGGTCGGATCTGGGAGCAGCAGGAGATCCACGCGCTGATCGTCCCGGACGGGCCCGCGGAGCGAAGCCCCTGCCGCGTGCTGACCCTAACCGGACCAGGCGGCTGCGGCAAGACGCGCCTCGCTCTGGAGGCGGCAGGTACGCTCACCGAGGCGTATGAGGATGGAGTCTGGCTGGTGGAACTGGCGGGGTTGCGTGATGATGCCCTGGTATCGCGCGCCGTGGCCAACGCATTGGGGCTTCAGGAACGCCTGAAGGGCATCTCCGGCAGCGCCCTGGTCGCGGCATTACGCGCGTTCCTCGAGCCCCGCCGGATCCTCTTGCTGCTGGATAACTGCGAGCATCTCCTTGCCGGGTGTGCCGAACTGATCACGGAGTTGGTACGTGGTTGCCCGGAGCTGCGTATCCTGGCCACCAGTCGGGAACCGTTGCGCGTAGACGGCGAGACGACCTGGCGGCTGGCTCCTCTTGCTACCCCGCCGAGCACCGGCATGTCCTCACCAGCTAACCTTCCCCAGTATGAAGCCGTGCAGCTCTTCCTGGATCGCGCCCGCGCCGCTCGGCGGGATTTCGTACTGACGCCCGCGAACGCCCCGGCCGTGTCGCGGATCTGTCGCCGGCTGGATGGTCTACCTCTGGCCATCGAGCTGGCGGCGGGTCGTCTGGGCGTCGTCCCGGTCGAGGTCGTGGCGGCTCGCCTTGACGACTGTTTCCAGTTGTTGACTGC
The DNA here is from genome assembly GCA_025924845.1 of Chloroflexota bacterium. The sequence goes on from JAICHN010000577.1 coordinate 1,215, forward strand.
CGGCAGCAGCACGGCCCTGCCGCGGCAGCGCACCCTGCGCGCGACGATGGATTGGAGCTACGACCTGCTCCCGGAGCCGGAACGGATGCTGCTCCGTCGCATTTCCATCTTCGCGGGCGGCTGGACGCTTGAAGCCGCGGATGCCATCTGTCAGGACGGGCCTGCCGGCGATCACAACCGCCCTGCCCAGGGATCCGACATGTCCACGCTGGATCTGCTGGCTGAGCTTACCGCGCGGTCGTTGGTGCAAACCACGGAGCAGGGAGCGGGCATGCGCTACCGGCTGCTGGAAACGGTACGCCAGTATGCCGGGGAGCAGCTACGGGCGAGCGGCGAGGATATTCCCCTCCGGAAACGCCATCGACGGTGGTTCCTCGATCAACTGGAGCAGGCGCGCGGCGGACTGCAAACGGAGGAGCGCACTACCTGGCTGAACCGCCTGGAGGACGATATCGACAACCTGCGCGTGGCACTGGCCGACCGAACGCCGGCACCCGATGAAGGAGAGGAGATCCTCCAACTGGCCGAACCGCTAGCCCACTTCTGTCTCCTCCGCGGCTACCAGGCCGAGGGCCGGGAGTGGCTGGCGGCGGCCCTCGGACGGCACGGCGCGCCCGCGACGCGAGCGGGAGCCTTGAACGCGGCGGGCACCCTGGCGAGCGAACAGGGCGATTACCACGCGGCGTCGGCCCTCTATACCGAAAGCCTTGCCCTCTACCGTGAACTTAACAATATGCGCGGGGTTGCACGGCTCTGCATCAACCAGGGCACGGTCAGCAAGTTTCAAGGTGACCTGGAACAGGCGCGAGCGCGCTACGAGGCGGGGCTGGAAATCGTCCGCAAGCTTAGGGACACCACGCTCCTCGCCCTGGTGCTGAATAATCTGGGGTCGGCGGCGCTCGACCTCGGCGACAACGAGCGAGCCGCCGATGTGCTGGAAGAGAGCCTTGCCTTGAAGCGTCAAGCAGGGAATCCCGACAGCATTATCGTGACCCTGATCAACGTGGGCGAGGTGGCGCGCGCCCTCGGCAATCTTGAGCGGGCCGCCGCCGTGGGCGAGGAGGCGCTGGCCCTGGCGCAAGCGATCAACGCCAGACGGCATACTGCCCACGCCTACTACAACCTGGGGCTGGTCGCCCGCGCGAGCGGCAACCACGATCGGGCCGCGACCATGTTCCAGGCGGGGTTGCTGCTGGAGCAGGAACTGGGAAACAAGCGACAAATAGCCTCCATTCTGGAGGGAGTGGCCGGTCTGAGCGCCCTACGGGGCGAGCCGGGGCAGGCCGGTCGGCTATTCGGCGCAGCCGAACACCTGCGTGAGCAGCTTGGCGCGCCGATTCCGCCGGCCGACCGTCCCACGCACGACCGGGACACCACCGCCGTACGCGCCCGCTTGGGCACGGCGGGCGCGAAGGCGGCATGGGCCGCGGGCCGACTCCTACCCCTAGAAGCGGCGATCGACGAGGCATTGGATAGCGTCAGAATCGTATCCGGCTAAAGTACCATGGCCGCTTTCGGTGAAGCAGGAAGCGAGCGCATCCGCACGCATGCGAAAGCGGCCATATCCGCGCCCCACGAGTTGACTGATAACGCCCTAGCGGAACGGCCGGCAATGCGCCATGCTAGGCACTGCGGTTCTTCGCCGATCGACAAAGAACCGGCATACATAGGATCGGCCACGAGTGTATTGACGTGCGCCGATTTTCTGTATCCATCGCCCCATGAAAGGAGTCTCACGATGACTGCTCTAGGGTTCCTTCGAGGCCGAGGATTATGGGTGTGGCCGATCATGGCGTGTGCATTGCTCGCGCTGCTCGCCGCCGGCATTCTAGTCGGGCATGGCGACGGAGCAGCTGCATCGCCCGC
>JAICHN010000578.1 GCA_025924845.1 Chloroflexota bacterium
GACCGGTTGCCGCGCCTCCCCTGTTTCCCGCCGGCTCGAATCCACTATGATGGGTGGAGATGCTGACCTCCTAGACAGAGGAAGAGTCGCGTGGGGCTAACGGCGGACGCTCAGGATCGAACGAGCAAGCCCGGCGCGCTCGGGGCGGCGTTGATCGGCCTGGCCCGGCGCCTGGTGACGGAAAGCGCCGTGGCCGGCATTACCCTCGGCCTGGCGTTCTTCCTGGGATCGGTGCTGATCATCTGTACCAGCACCGATCCATTCGCCGTGCTCGGCGCGCACGGGCCGACTATCGAGACCCTGGGCCGGCTCCTCCATTATCCCTTCAGCGCCTTCGACAGCCTCTTTAGCGGAGCGTTCGGCGCTCCCGACATGACCGCCACCTCCGTGACGCTCAGTACGGCCCTTCCCCTCGTCTTCACCGGGCTGGCCGTGGCCTTCGCCTTTCGGGGCGGTCTGTTCAATATCGGGGCCGAGGGGCAACTGGTGGCGGGCGCGCTCCTCGCCGCCGTGGTGGGCAGCGCCTGGAGCGGCTTACCCGCCGTGTTGCTGCTGCCCGCCGTGCTGCTCGCCTCGGTGCTGGCGGGCAGCGTGATGGGGGCGATCGCCGGGGCGCTCAAAGCCTATCGCGGCGCGCACGAAGTAATCACCACGATCATGTTGAACTATATCGCGATCAACGGCGCCACGGCCCTGGTCGAGTCGGCGGGACCGCTCAATTCGCCAATCGCCCAGGGACAGGCCGTCACCAGGCATACCGGCTCCGGCGCCTTTCTCCCCCTGCTCACCTGGCTGGGCCAGGACAGCATTCTCGACGTGGGCGTCTTCCTGGCGCTCGCCTGCGCCCTCCTCTACTGGTTCGTGTTCGCCCGGACCAGTCTGGGCTACGAGATCACGGCGGTCGGGCTCAATCCAGGCGCCGCCGCCTATGGCGGTATCCCGGTCAAGCGCCGCATGGTGCTGGCCATGCTGATCGCGGGCGGACTGGGCGGACTGGCGGGCGGCGTGTATATCGCGGACCCCTCGGGCACCGGCGTGTTCCAGGCGCCCTTCGATCCCGGTTGGGGCTTCGACGGCATCGCCATCGCCCTGCTGGGCAAGGGCAATCCAATCGGGATGATCCTATCGGCCATTCTGTTCGGCGCCCTGCGTACGGGCAGCCAGAGCATGCAACTGGTCGGCGTGTCTCCCCATATGACCGAGGTGCTGCAAGGAATCATCGTGCTCTTCATTGCCCTGGACGCCCTCGTGCGGAAGCTGCTCAATCGGCGACGCCGAGGCGCGGGCGTGCTGCCGCCGAGCGACTTCACGATGGAATGGCGCGGCTTACTGGTCCTGTCTTGCGTAAGCGCGACGATCGCCCTGCTGTTCTCCCACATCTTCTTCGGCGCCCTGGCTTTCGCCTTCGCTCTCCTCTATATGCTCACGCGGCGGCACATCACGCGGGGCGCTCTGGCGGTCATCCTCTACGGCGCGCTTTGCCTGGCTCTGGGCCTGGCGGTCAATCACTATCTCTAGGCGGGGGACATCATGGAATGGAGCGTGCTGACCAACAGCGACTTTTACGCCGGCATTCTGCGCACGGCGACGCCCCTGACCCTGGCGGCGCTCGGCGGAGTGATGACGGAACGCTCGGGCGTGACCAACATCGGCCTGGAGGGGCTGATGCTGATCGGCGCCTTCTTCGGCGCCTGGATCTCGGCCGGAACGGGCAGTCCCTGGATGGGCCTCCTGGCGGCCATGTTCTTCGGAGGCCTGATCGCCCTCATCCACGGGGTCGTCTCGATTGGCTTTCGGGGCAACCAGATCATCAGCGGCGTGGCGATCAACCTATTCGGCACCGGCATTACCGGCTTTCTCTACGAAACCTATACGAGCAACGGCTTTACCGATCTGCCCAGCATCCCCAACCTGAATATCCCCGGCCTGTCGGCGATACCCGGCCTGGGCGAGGTCATCGGCAGCCAGAACAGCATCGTCTATATCATGCTGGCCCTGGTGGCCGCCACCCATCTGCTCCTCTTTAATACCACGCTCGGGCTCCGGATCCGTGCGGTGGGCGAGCAGCCGCGGGCCGCCGAAACGGTGGGGGTCAACGTGTTCGCTCTCCGCTATATCTGCGTCACGCTCAGCGGCATGCTGGCTGGGCTGGGCGGAGCCTATCTTTCCCTAGGGCTGATCGCCAATTTCTCAATCAACATGACTTCGGGGCAGGGTTTTATTGCCCTGGCGGCGATGATCGTGGGCAAATGGAATCCGCTTGGCGCGTTTGCCGCGTGCCTACTCTTCGGGCTTGGTCAGCAGATTCAGACCTCCAACCTGGTCGTGCAGCCCAGTTTCGCCGGGAATATCGTGACCATCGCCCCCTATCTGATCACGTTGGTCGCGGTAGCCGGATTTATCGGGCGCGCCATCCCGCCCGCTGCCGACGGAGTACCCTATGACCCCTCCCACTAGCCCGCTTGCCGTTGAGCCCGCCGTGGAAATGCGGCGGATCACCAAACGCTTCGGCACACTGATTGCCGATGACCAGGTCGATCTGACCGTCCCCAAGGGCACCATCCATGCCCTGGTCGGGGAGAATGGGGCCGGGAAGAGCACCCTGATGAATATGCTGTATGGGCTCTATTTTCCCGATAGCGGCGAGATCCGCATTCACGGCAAGCCCGTGACGCTGCACGGGCCGGGCGACGCCATCAAGCAGGGGATCGGCATGGTCCATCAGCATTTCATGCTGGTGCCGCCCCTGAGCGTGGCCGAGAATATCGTACTGGGCGCGGAGCCGCCCGCCCTGGCCCGCTTTCCGCGCCGCGAGGCGATCCGCCGCGTGGAGGAACTATCCAGTCGCTATGGGCTGCGCGTGGATCCCGCGGCACGCGTACACAATCTGCCGGTTGGCCTGCAACAGCGGGTGGAGATCCTGAAGACGCTGTACCGGGGGGCGGAGATCCTCATTCTGGACGAGCCGACCGCCGTGCTTACTCCCCAGGAGACCGACGAGCTGTTCGTGGTGCTCCGCGATC
>JAICHN010000579.1 GCA_025924845.1 Chloroflexota bacterium
AACGGGGGAACTGGCGGCGTTTGAGGCCCTTGTGTATGGGTACTTGGGAGACTATGAGCGCATGCTCGACTTCATCAGCCGTGGGCGCGACACGTATCCGAGGCTTCTCGAGCACTTGCGGCCCTCAGGCCGATTGGCTCTCCTGGCTTACGCCGTTGGCCAAGACAGAGAACGTCTCGCCGACCTGGGGACCGTACTTGACCGTACCCTCCCCGCGAGCCGTGAATCGGTCCTCCAATCGATTAACGAAATCGATCTCTCAACCTCAGCCGCAGCGGGGTCGGCCCGTGTCGATTGGATTGTGCTCGGCAAGCGCCCGCACTGGAATGGTAGTGACGGGACGCTTTTCCCCAAGAGCCTGAGCATCCTCGCATCAGCGCCTACTCCGGGTGAACGTAGCTGTACTGTCCATCTAACACCACACTTCCCGTCCGATCCGCATTATGATCTTTTCACTACTCATCACCCGTACACGCCGGAAGAAGTGCTTGACCGAATGTGGGATCTGTTCTTGTTCGTCTGCCCGGACAGAACGAGAATCACCGCCCCAATCCCAGGTAGGCCGGAAACGGTCACGGACTAGCGATCATCCAAACGAAAGCAAGGAACTCATAGGAAGGGCATGAGACCCACCTAGAGAAAAAGGTACGGAAACCCGCCCAACGCGTACAGCCTGCACACTCCCGCTGAACGGAACCCCGTGCGGCCGGCGGTCGTTACACCGCGGCACGTGCAACTGGTCACGTCCCTCCGCCTTACGGCACCGCGCCGAGCCCAAGGACGACCAGATGCACTCTCGCTTGGAGACCTCAACGGGGGGCGTGAGCAAAGGTGATGCTGTGTAAATACGTGATAATGTCGGCCCGCTCCTCTTGGGTGGCGGGTCGGTCGAGCGCCCAATCCTGCGATAGCCACCTCTCCCCCTGACCGCGATTATAGTAGGCTTGCCACCAGGTCGGCTTGAGGCGAATCGCCTGAGTGTAGTCCGGGACGGAGGGGGCGTACCGGCCCTGGTTGTAATAGAAGGAGCCGCGATCAAACCAAGTATCGGCGTTGGTGGGCGCCAGCCGGATCGCGGTTGAGTAGTCCGCCAGCGCCTCCGGCCCATCGCCGATAGCTTCATAGGAGATCCCGCGACGCATATAGTAGATCCCAGTGGTCGGGGCGTAGCGGATGGCGATTGTGTAGTCCACGACGGCGGCAGTGGGATTGTCCAGGTACGCCTCGCAGCGGGCCTTCCCGGCCCAGGCGACGGCGTTCCGGGGAGCCAGGACGGTTGCTTGGGCGAAGAGGGTCTCGGCGACGGCATAATCAGCCTGGTCGAACGCGGCCTGAGCGCGGGCCAGGAGGACGGGCACGGGAGGGGCGGCCGTCTCGACCCTGGTCAGCTGGGCGCCTGCGTGCCCCACGGTCGCGGCGGGGCACAGCGCTACGGCGAGGAGCAGAAAGAGCAGGCGGAACAGACTGATGCGCCTAGCGATAATCTCCTTGTAGAGCATGGTTGCTAGTGCTGCGGTCAGTACACCATAGTTTGTCGCGTCTTGGCAACCCCACGAGGGAACACGCCGGAGTGAGTAGTGTGAGGGAGCTAACGGATGGTTCGGCTCAAGATCCCCGTGGCCCCGAGGCCGCTCCCGGTTCACTCCAGCCTCACCCCTCCGCGGGCTGGTTGAGGATCAGCCCCATTCACCAGGTCAAGGGCGGTACGCATGGGACCGAGGACGTCCAGGGGACGCGCCAGGGCCGGCAGTTCGTTAGGGCGGGCGTCACGGCGGCGGAGATAGCGCCGTTGGGAAAAGAGATCAGCGGCGCGGCATGAGGCTCACCCTGGCGTCGCCCGCATCGGCGGCCAGTGTTATCACCACGTGAAAGAGATGGTTGGCGGCATCATAGGACGCCGCGCCGGCGCTGCCGCTGATCACCGTCACCCGCGGCGCCGCGCTCGCATAGCCCGACAAGGTGACCGAGCGCTCTCCACTGCCAAAGCGGATCGTGAGCTGAACGGTGCCCGTGTCGACGACGCTGCTGATGCGCCGCGCACCCATGGAGACGAAGCGACCGAGGTCGCCCAGCAGTGCGATGCCGGACGGACCGATTGGCGCCGTCACGTAGTACGAGCCGTTGCCCACGGCCTCGTGGTAGGCGGCGCCGGCCGCGACCACCTTTCCCGTGCCGCGAAAGTAGTTGTAGACATAAGCGCGGCCGTGCATCCCCAGGTTGGCGGGCACGAACGTCGCCTTTCGCGCGGATTTACGCCGGTACGCGAAGACATAGAGATCCCGCAGACTACCGTGATCGGAGTAGGTGAAGGCGACCATCGGCTGGTCGGTGCCGGCTGCTTCGGCGAGATAGGCGGCGTCATCCGGCACGATCGGCGCGTCGGGCTTCACCAGCACACCGTCGCCACGCATCGCCCTGTGCAGGTTCGCGGCGTCCAGCGCGCCCAGTGGATCGCCCACGCCGACTATGCCGCCTGAGAGCACGGAAAGCAGCAGGTTGTCGGTTTGGCCGCTGTCGAATACGTCGGTCCAGGGCCACAAGCCGAGTGCCGATGCCTGCCGCGAATCGAAGAGATCGCTGTCCCAGTGGACTCTGCTGAAATGGTCGTCGCTCACACGGACCGTGGCCGGATTCGCATAACGCGTGCTTTGCAGCAAATCCGCCGGCAGTGGCATGGAGTACTGCAGGTCTATGCCGCGCGTCTGCATCGCCGCCGCCATGTGGTCGAGGAAGGCGGATGGATCCTGGAGGTTGAGGTTGGTATGGGCAAGGTCGGCAAGCCAGTCCTGCTCGTAGGTAATCACGTCGGCGCCGGCAAGGTACGCCGCGGTGGCCCGCCAGTAGCGCGGATCGGTGATCACGTTTCCCGACATCTGGTAGACCCGGCGGTAGGGACTGCCGAGATCGATCCAGCGCGCATGCACGACCAGCGGCACGCCGAGCAGGCGGTGGAACGCGGTCAGACCGTTCGGGAAGAGGGCGGGGGCCGCAATGTATTGGTAGATACCGCCGCGCTCGTA
>JAICHN010000580.1 GCA_025924845.1 Chloroflexota bacterium
CCGCCGCCTCGAGCGCCGCCCGGCTCAGCGGTTCAACAAACAGCGAGTAGGCGGGCAGGTGTAAGTGGCAACCGGGCGGCAGCATATGGGGCTCCAGCATGACCGGGGTGAACTGAATGGCAGCCGCTCGATCGGTGATCATGGTACGTTCGCCGCGCCCGTCCACCAGCACCGCGATCGCCGCCGTGGCGGCCGGTACGCGTTGCAAGTGCGCCGTAACCCCTTCGCGCTCCAGATCGGCGCGCAGAAAATCGCCCGCGTAGTCGTCCCCTACCGCACCGATCAGGGTGGAAGGCGCGCCGAGCCTGGCCACCCACACGGCGAAGTTGGCCGCTGAACCGCCGGGAAGGATCCGCACCGCTCCCGTGACGTCGCTGCCTTCCACGGCATCCAGATCGGGCGCCACGAACACGTCGAGCGCGGCATCGCCCAGAGCGACGATCATCAACCGGTTCCCGTCAACTATCGCATCCCGGTGTGCTTGGGAAGGCCCGGCAATTGCCATAGAGGTACAGACCCTGGCTCGGTATGGCGTGTAGTACCTTGAAGCCGCCGGTCTTCTGGATGTAGTCCCGGGTCAGGTCGTCATCCTGCACCAGCCACGGCGGAGGATTGACTATCTCATGGTGCAGATCGAGCAGCGTGTAGGGTACCAGGCTGGGCTGGTTGGGGTTCTGTACCTGGTAGAGGGTCTGGCGGTTAGCCAGGTGAGCGGCGATCGGCGAGTCGCTGTCGATCGGTGCAACGGGAGGAACAAAGCGAATGATCGCCGATTGGGCACGCGCGTGGGCGTCGGTGCTGAGAAAGATCGACGGCTGATACACCCAATGCATCATATTCAAGGCCGCCCCGGCATAGAGGTAGCCCAGGAGGAGGGCCCAGGCCGTCAACACCAGGGGAATGCCGACGCGGCGGCGGAAAAACGGCCACCTGAGCAGGACTCTGCTCGTACCATAGATGAAAATAGGGACGCAGGTGACATAATGATGGAACCAAAAGTCATTGGTGAATTCATTGCTGACAAATAACCCGGCCAGGGGAAGGAAGATGACCATGGCGCTCGCGTCAAACATGAACAGGAATCCGGTGGGGAGAAGCGCCAGGATCAGATTTTGCAATCGAAAGGGTTCGGTGAGCAGGGAGCCGATTGCCTCGATGCGGCCAACCAGGCCAGATGCATGGGCGGCGCCGCCGGCATCGCTAAAGTAGCTGCCGTAGTCGTGACTGAACTGGCTCGATGTGAGCAGCAGCCAGGGGAGCAGTACGATCAGCCCGTAGAGCACGGCGGCGCCGATCGCCCGTTGGCCGATCCGCCGTTCGCCGCGTGCCCACCACCAATAGGCGCCCAATCCAACCACGAAGAGGCCCATCTGCTCCTTGGTCAGCAAGATGACGGCGAGACAGACGGTGAGCAGCTTCCAGCGGCGCAGGTCGAAGGCGATTAGCGCCCCAAACAGGGCGGGAACGGCGAAGGGATCGGGGTGAAAATCCCAGACGTTGGCGTAGTGGACAAGTGGAAACGCGAAATAGAAGGCTGCCAGACCTACCCCTACCCGTTGCGGGTGACCGTGGATGCGCGCCAGAAGGTAGGTGAGCGGACCACCCGACGCCAGGGCGAGCGTTTGCAGGAAGAGCAGCGTACGCGGATCGGGGAAAACGGCGTAGGGAATGGCGAGAAGCAGCAGCAGCGGTTCGGCATGACCGCCCCGGAAGCTGTTCCCCGCGGTATAGATGTTGGTCTTTTGCAGAATCCGCCCGTGATCGGTGTTCCACAGCATTTGGGCGTAGTCGGCGGTATCTCCTCCGTAGTGGAAATTGACATAACGCAAGATAGAGACAGTCGCGAATATGGCCACATAGACTAGGGCCAGGGCAAGGGTAATCCAGAGTCCAACTTCCCACGCGCCCGCGCGTGCGTCGGCCACGGCCTCAGCTGCCGGCCGTTGCACCGATGGGCCGGTACGCGGCTCGGCGACCGGATGAATCGAACTTACCATGCGCCCTATGGTATAGCACTGGAGGCGCGGCGGCGATCCCCCATTGGGGAACCACGGGCGTCGGCGCGTTGTCGGTATGCTGTAAGTACCGGGGCGACGGCGCTTCGGACGCAGTGCGGAAAGGGGCCGGAAGGGCCGATGGACGGAACGACATCCACGTCTACCGAGGAAATTGAGATTCAGGGCGCCATGCTACCCGGTTTCGCGGAAATCTTGACGCCGGACGCCTTGCGCTTTGTCGCTAAGTTGACCGCTGCCTTTAGCGCCCGCCGCGACGAATTGCTCGCGGCGCGAATGGAGCGACAAGCACGGATCGACGCCGGGGACCTTCCTACCTTCCCCGAGGAGACGGCCGATATCCGGGCGGCCTCCTGGACCATCGCCCCCCTTCCGGCCGACCTCCAGGACCGGCGGGTGGAAATCACCGGCCCGTCCGGCGATCGCAAGATGGTGATCAATGCCCTCAACTCCGGCGCTTCGGTCTTCATGGCCGATCTGGAGGACGCCAACTCTCCGACCTGGGAGAACACGATCGGCGGCCAGATCAATGTGCGCGATGCCATCCGCCGTACCATCTCCTTCAGCAGCCCGGAGGGGAAAACCTACGCTCTGGCCGATCAAACCGCTGTGCTGATGATTCGCCCCCGCGGTTGGCATCTTCCTGAGAAGCACCTCACGTTGGCGGGCGCGCCGCTCCCCGGCGGGCTGGTCGACGCCGGGCTCTATCTCTTCCACAATGCCGCCGCGCTTCTCGAACGTGGCACCGGCCCGTACTTCTATCTACCCAAGCTGGAGAGCCGACAGGAGGCACGGCTCTGGAACGACGTGTTTGTGCTGGCCGAAAGCGAACTGGGTATACCGCAAGGATCGATCAAGGCGACGGTGCTGATCGAGACCATTCTGGCCGCGTTCGAGATGGACGAGATCCTGTATGAACTGCGTGAGCACTCGGCCGGCTTGAACTGCGGGCGCTGGGACTACATCTTCAGCTATATCAAGAAACTGCGCGGTCGACCC
>JAICHN010000581.1 GCA_025924845.1 Chloroflexota bacterium
CACGACCTGACCTTCCCGGAACCTCCTCCCGATCGCCCCTATACCGTGCTCAACTTTGTCAGTACGCTGGACGGCCGGACCACGCTCGGTGACACCGGCGCGCGCTTCATCGGGAGCGCCGTCGATCATCGAGTGATGCAACGGCTGCGGACGGTGGCGGATGGATTACTACACGGGGCGGGCACGGTTCGACTGGATAATTTCCCGCCCAGAGTACCGCCCGGCCTGATTCATGAGCGCCTGGCCAGGGGACTGACCGAACAACCGCTCGGCGCGGTGGTCACCCGCTCGGGAAATCTGTCGCCCGACCTGAAATACTTCTCGCTACGTCCGCCCGTGGTATTCACGACCACTGCTCGCCAAGCGGCGGTTGCTGAAAAGCTGGGGGCGAAGGCGACCGTATATGGTGTGGGCGACGGATCGGTTGATTTAGCGGCGGTATTGAAGATCCTCAGAACGCGATGCGAGATTCGGGTACTCCTGTGCGAGGGAGGTCCGAAGTTGACGCACGGGCTGATCGCCGCCGGCCTGGTGGACGAGCTGTTTCTGACCCTTGCCCCAAAGATCAGTGGGGATACCGAGGCTCCGGGTCTGGTGGCTGGGACGCGCTTTAAACCCCCCGAGGTGCCGCGGCTGACCCTTCTAGATGTGCTGGAGCACGAAGGCGAGCTTTTCCTCCGTTACCGGCTCAACCCCGAGCCCGTCGCCCTGGATAATGGCGCCGCGTCATGACCTGTTAAGATAGCGCTATGGTACGCTCTACGACGGCGCGGCTACTTTGCCGCGACTGTGGGAACTAAGCCGCGCGTGGGGCGAGTCGATTGGGCCGCGCCGCCACGTCATACCGGAGGAACCATGCGACGACTGCTCATGCCTGGGTTGATCACTGCCGCGCTGGCGTTCAATGCTGGAGCCGCTCTGGCCGCGAGCCCCAGCCTGTCCGGAAACTGGACCGCTAAGGTTGGAGCCCACCCGATCGAGCTCGTGCTCAAGGGATCGGGTACCAAGTACGCGGGCACGTATTCCTACAATTCAGCTACGGTGGTCAAGGGAAAGGTGAAGAACCAAATCGTGACTGTCCCCGTGAAGGCCGTTATGTCGACCAAGAAGAAGGTCGTCCACGTCACGCTTACCTTTACCAAGACCAAGGCCATATCGCAATGCGTCCTGGCAAAGCAGTCTCTGAGCTGTCAGGCGTCCTTCGGCGCCGTACCGATTGTGTTCACGCACGGCACGTGAGCCCGGTGTACTAGTCCTTTTTGCCGCACCGCTTCCACCAAAGGGCGGGTGTAGCCTCTCATGTATTGCCCCACACTGGCGATACGCGTTCGGTGCGGGTTCGGGCAGGTTAGCTCGAAACCATCGTTCGCATCGAGCGGCCTCACCCGCCGCCTAGAGGGGAAGCCCGCTATGCCGGACTACATCCGCCAGCTTGAGTGTCTCGCCTGCTCCAATAGCCGAGTCTTTTCCGTGCATCAGGAAACCAGCCGAGTACTCGTGTCCCAGGCTGACGCTCTCGCGTTGCCTCGCAACGCGGTGATCACGTGCGGCCGCTGCGGAAGCACCAGCCTGGTTCGGGGCTGGGGCGACGCCGTCCCCTACGCCACGCAGGGCTATGTGGGCCGCCGACGCCGCCGTCGCAATCTCGCGGCGTCAGCTTCGGCTACGCCTGCTCTCAGCTAAACCAAGATCAGAAGAGATCCCACGAGAATAGTCCTGACCTTTTAGATCAGAACCGTACTCGTGGGATCTTGCTTTTCAGGGAACGGGTGCGAACAATAGCGGCAATTGCCGCGTAAACCAGGGACTAAAGGCCCACGGCGCCGCGTCCACGGCAGTGCGCAAGGATGCAGGCTCAACCCATCGCCACTCGACCACCTCATCCGGCTCGGGCCGCACCGAATCGCCGGTGGTCCCGGTGTAGACAGGGCAGACTTCGTTTTCGACTAAACCGGAAGCGTCCACGGCGCGATAGCGGAAATCCGGTAGGGCCAGGGCCAGATCGGTCAGCGAAATCCCGAGTTCGCGTTCCGCGCGCCGGGCAATGGCGTGCTCGAAAGTCTCGGTGGGACCGGGATGGCCACAAAACGAGTTGGTCCATACGCCAGGCCAGGTTAACTTGCTCAGCGAGCGTCGCGTAACCAGCACTCGGCCTCGGCCATCGAAGACGTGGCAGGAGAACGCCAGGTGCAATGGTGTTTCGCGGGTATGAATGGTCGCCTTAGGGGCCGCGCCGATCGGTGAGCCGTCATCGGCGAGAAGAACGACCCGCTCTCCACTTTCAACCATGTCGCTCCTTTTGGAACGGTAAAAATAATCCGGTAAGTAGTTTGCTTACACTGAAATCGAACTTTTCCATGATACCGCCGGCATCATGGAAAAACCGTTCTCACCGGGATTTCACTTCCTGAACTCGCCAAACCGCCAGTCGCCTCTGGAACGAGCGTGCGAGTCGTGACTGGTGTAGGGCGAGGGCGCGGTTTAGGAGCGCGGGTCTCCGGGCCCGACATAGCCCAGGCAGCAGCCGCACTTTACCGGACGGCCCGTGACCGAACTGAGCGGGCCTGGAGACCCGCGCTCCTATTTCGGATCCGCGAAGCCGGTCGGCGCCATAGCCACATGGGTGGGGTGCCTCCCCGGGGGAGTAGGTGATTTGGCCGGATGCGGCGTGCTCTGGTACCGTTCACTTGGACAAGCTGGAGTGAGTGGGTGCTATGGAACTAACACGGTTGACTGTTTATGATCTGGCGGGCGGCGAGGCGACGTTTTATGAGTTGGCCACCGCCTTTTATCGGCGTATCGATACCGAGCCGAAGATTCGGCATATGTTTCCTGCCGACCTAACCGGCCCGATCGAGCGCATGGCCCTCTTTTTAATCCAGTATTTCGGCGGCCCCGGCACCTATAGCGAACGACGCGGCCACCCCCGCTTACGTATGCGCCATGTACC
>JAICHN010000582.1 GCA_025924845.1 Chloroflexota bacterium
AGGAAGCTGGGCGGGAACGGTGAAAACCTCTCCTTGATACACAGGGCCGCTGTCAAAGGCGAGTTCCAACCCCTGGGTGATGGTAATCGGCGCCGGCATAGTATATCCGGTGCCGAAATTGAGCGAGCCGGTGGCTCCTGTCCGATCCGCCCAGTTGAGGGTCACTGTGCCACTGCCGATGTTCCCGGAGTTGGTTGCTGTGAAGGTGAAGGTGTTATCGATATTGCCGGTGTAGGTGCCGCTTGGCAACGGGCGTGCGCCATGCCAACTTGACTGATCGGGGGGTAAAATGCGGCTCCCAAGGACGACATGTGACGCCGCGCCTACGCGCCCGCTACCCCCGATTGTGTTGTCGTCAATCGTGGTTGTGGCATCGGGCGCATACATGCGCGCCTCAACTCCATACGCGTCATAGTTACCGGTGTTCAGGAACGACATGTACGTGGTTACAGTGTGGACCTGCTCACATGACACTTCCGGTTTTTGGGAAGATATTCTCCCCCACCTGCGGTTGTGCTATACTGCTGACAGAACCGGCGCTTTGCCGGCCTAACTGTTCGTTACCCTGGACGCATTATGGGCATGCCCGATTCCGCTGCCGATCCTACTCGGGATTTCCAGCAACTTAGCCTGCTCTTCACCGACCCAATCCAGCATGACTACGAGGTCATCCGCCCTATCGTGCTGGAGGCGGAAACCGTCACCGCGCGCAGTCAACAAACCGGGATGGAGCGCACCGTGGTCGGCGATAAAGCCCGCCGCTTCGTTCAACACGGGATGCTCGGACTGGTCGATCAGCGCCCTAGCCGGGCGGGCCGCAAAGCGACCCAGTTCCCGGATCCTGTGGCCCGCCACATCCTCTATCTCAAGCAGCTCTATCCGCCCATCCACGACCGCGAACTGGCCCGCATTGTCGAGCGCAAGTTCGGCTACCATACCAATCATCATACCGTCCGCCATTTTCTCGATCACCACCCCATCCCGGTGCAACTGCCGCTGCAATGGACCCTGTTTCACGACTTCGAGGACGCCTATCGGGCGCGCTGGACGGTAGTGCGCCTGTATTACGAGGGCTGGCATGTACATAGCATCGCCGGCGCGCTGAAGCTGTCCGAACGCCATGTCCGTAACATCCTGGCCAGCTTTGAGCGCGATGACTTCGCGGGGCTGGAAGATCAGCGTAGTCGGCCCGCTGACCACCCCGCCAATCAACTGACGTTGCCGCTGCTCAAGGAGATCCTCGAGGTCCAAAAAGAATACCCGCGCGCCGGGCGGTTCCGGGTGCAAGGGATCCTGGGTCAGCACCTCGCCGGCCAGGCGCCGCCGAGTGAGGCCACGGTCGGGCGGGCCATGGCGCGCAATCGCCAGTTCCACAATGCGCCACCCGCCTGGGTCAGTGACAAACCCAAACCGGCGCCGGACACCGAAGTTAAGCAACTCAAGTATGTTCCCGCCGCCTGTCATCACTATTGGTATATCGACATTCGCTATCTGGTGCGCTTGGACGGGAAGTGGATTTACAGCCTGTGTATCATCGACGGCTATTCCCGCCAGATCTTGGCGGGGATGGCCTCGCCGTACCAGGATAGTGTCGCCGTGCTGCAACTGCTGTATGGGGCGATCGGCAGCTACGGCTGTCCGCTCGGGCTGGTGTCGGATAACGGGTCGGTGTTCACGGGGCATGCCTACAGCAATGTGCTGACGCGGCTGGCGATTGAGCCGTGTTACGATGACAAAGGTAAACCCTGGGAGAACCTGATCGAGACCCAATTCAAAGTGCAATTACGGTTGGCCGATGCGAAGTTTGAACAGGTCACGACGCTGGACGAGGCGCAAAGCCGGCACGCCGAATTTGTCGAGCTGTTCAACAGCACGCCGCACTGGGCGCACCGCGAACGGCTGGACGACAAGCGGACGCCCGCGCAGGTGTTGGGCGCCAGCCGCGGGCGGCCGGTGGACCCAGGCGAACTGCAAGGGATCTTCAAGCTGACCCAGACGGCGCGCACCGTCAACCGGTTTGGCTATGTGAGCATCCAGCGCTTCTACGTCTATGCCGAACGGGGGTTGGCGCGCAAACGGGTGGCGGTCTGGATTTACGAGGGGCAGGTGCGCTTGGAATACGAGCAGACGGTGTTAGCCCATTACCAGGCGATTTATGACCGGCAGCACCAGCGGGTGCAGCAGATCGCGCAGCCGATCCTGTACCCCACCCCGTTCCGGTCGCCGCAACTGGAGTTGTGGGAGCTGGATGAAACCCAGTGGTTGAAGGTACGCGAGCGTGCCCGCTGGGCCAAGCGGGTGCGGCCGCCGCGTCCCACAGCGGAACAACTCGCTCTGGCCGGAGTGCTAACGCTGATCCTGCTCGGCCGGCCGGAGTTGCACGAACTGAGCGCCACGCTGCTGGCGCAGGTCAGTCGGCTAAACTGAGACCGGCAGGCAGCAGAAAACAGGCGCGGGGCCACCGCGGCAGCGGGAAAGGGGCCGCACCAGAAGGCCGTAGAGGCGCAGGACCGCCGAAAAGTGGTCGATATTGGGGGGCTTCTAACCGTAGCGAGGCTCTAGCGCGGTCGTAGGCACGCGGTATTTTGTGTGATGGGCCAAATCCCCGTCCGGCGGAGCTACAGACGGCACGAACCACAGCCGGGAGTGGGGGAGAATATCTTCCCAAAAACCGGAAGTGTCATGTGAGCAGGTCCAGACGGCAGAGCATCCAGCCAGGTAAGCACCGTCGCTACCTCGCTGCGCATGAACAGCCCGCGCGCATACGTCTCAATCAACTCCGCGGCGCGTGCCGTGTCGTCTGCGCCGGCATAGTGGCTGATCGCTTCGTCGACCATGCCCGCCGCCTCATACCCGCGCGCCGCGCGCCGGTGCAGGTCGCGCACTGTCGTACCGTGTGTTCGCTCTAGGTACGCCCGCAGGAAGTCGCCGAAGAGGTGGTGGTAGCGA
>JAICHN010000583.1 GCA_025924845.1 Chloroflexota bacterium
AATCAAGCCGCTGCCCAGCAGCGCCTTGCCTTCCGCGGCCGCCGCCTGATCGCCTGCCACCAGGGTAACCGGTACTCCATAGGCACCTGCCATCGCGGCGTTCAAGCCAAGTTCACCATAAGATTGACCGTTCACGACAATGTCGAGGATTTGTCCGGTAAAGGTATGGCTCAGGACGGCGTCGCCCGTGCCCGCTTTACCATGCACGCCGATCAGCATCGCCTGATCATAGCCGCGATCGATCCCGTCGACCATCCCGTACATCTTGGGTTTGCCTCGGCTGTAAGTGGCCCGCTCATCCAGATCCTCGGGAATCATATTCCGATACGGGCCATGCACGTCAGCCACGGTAACCCGCGCCGCCGGGTCCGCATCGTAGATGCCGGCGACCAAGGCATTGGCCTCCTGAGTCATAAGCCGGCGGGCTCGTTCATACTCGGGGTTGCCCGGCTGGCCATCCATGCTGTGAACGACACCGGCGATTCCTTCAATATCGACGGTCACGAAGATACGCACAAATCCCTCCTTTATCCATTCGCTTGCCGGCGGTTCGCCCTACACCGTGGCTCCAATGAAAGGCATTCTTCCAGTACCGCGCGCGGTACGGGCCGTTACTCCGGCACCGCGACCGGCACGATCGTCGCTCCTCCCACGATCCCGGGCGGCACCCGACCCCATGCTGATCGATGCGCTACATTATGAGGATGTTCCCTTCGCCGAAGCATAGCAGACCGAACACGAGAGACGCTATGCGACCTGACTTGGCTGCGTTCTTCGCTCGTCACAGGCCACAAACCCAGGAGTCGGCCGTCTGGGGCGGTGGTACGCTCCCTCTGCAAATCACTTCCTACCTCGGCCACGAGTTACCGCCTCTCGCCTGTGTCATGTCGGTTCGCGCCATCGTATTCCGCGAGGAGATGGTGCTCGTCCTCCGCAATCGCGATGCCTTGCATATTGTGCCGGGCGGACGGCGCGAAATAGGTGAAACACTTGATGACACACTGCGGCGTGAGGTCCTTGAGGAAACGGGATGGACGCTGCGTGCCCCGACGATGTTGGGTTTCATGCACTTCCATCACCTGAGCCCCAAGCCGTCAGACTATGTCTATCCGCACCCGGATTTTACGCAGGTTGTGTACATGGCGCGGGCGGAGGTGTATCTCCCTGATGCACGAGTGGCTGATGACTACGAAATCGAGTCCACCTTTCATCCGCCGGCCACAGTATACGCTCTGGCGCTAACGTCTGGCGAACGCCTTTACCTCGCTGTTGCCTTGGAGCAATATGGGCGGTAGAGGCGGTCCCAAATCGTGAGGTGGTGTACCCTTACTGCATGAGCAGTGGAGCGATGACCATGCTCGGTCGCGGCATGCGGGTGGGCGACTCTTCCATACCGCCATAGGCCACACTATCGCGGCCCGCGGCGAGCCGCCGTTTTCGGCCAATGTGTAAAGTACCCGACCATACGTGCTCGGATGTGGGCCCTCCTGTAGCCGGTAGTGCCGGCTAGAATGCCTAGTGCCGTATACTTGCTGATCCCATTCGATTGGCCGGCGCGCGGTCGATCCCATATGTGAGACGCTAAAAGTACAAGAGCGAGACATCAGGCGTAACAGAGGAGGGTTCCTCCTCTGTCACTTTAAGCTTAGAAGGGGCGGCATTGAAGGAGAAATATACGATGGCGACACGGGCGAATGCCCTGAAGGAACAGGGACCATTACCGGCTCAGGCTCGCGTGCCGGGCATTCTGCACCACCTCGTCGAGCTGTCGGAGTCGTTCGTGACCCCGAAGGATGAGGTGACCTATATACACGTTTATGCACAGCCGGCCGCTGCCGACGATCAAGAGGACTGGCGCCCGATCCGCGCCGCCGAAAGCGGACCCGAGGGTATCGCCTGCGTAGACGATGTGGCACGCGCCGCGATTCTTGCTCTGCAAACGTACCGGCAATTGCGGGTGCCGGCCGCCCGCGATCTCGGCCGCACCTGGCTGGGCTTTCTGGCCCACATGCAGGATGCCGATGGTCGGTTCACCAATTTTATCATCGACCGGTCCGGCAGGCGAAACCGCCAGGGGCGCACCTCCTATCCGGGTGGGCCGTGGTGGACGGCACGCGCCCTTTGGGCGCTGGCGGTCGGCCTCCACGTTACGGGCGACGAGGAGTATCTTCGTATGCTGGAACGGGCCCATCCCACGCGTACGACCAACCTTAAAGTGGTGGCCATCGAGGCGATGGCCCTTATGGAGTGGTATGATTGCCGCCCCACCGACGATCTGCAACGGCGCATTCTCCACCTCTGCGACCGTCTGATGGCGGCCGGTTCAGACTATTTTCGCGATCGCAAGGAGCAGGAAGAGCTGTATCCCTGGGGCTATCATCAACTGCAGGCGGTGGCGCGCGCCGGGCGGATTTTCTCGCGGATCGATTACCTTGCCGCCTGCGAGCGTACCCTGGATTCCGCGGTTGAGCCGTTGATCGTCGGCGGTTTCGGCGAGATCGCTCCTTGGCGCCAGGCGCCGCGTTGCGTCTACGATGTCTCCACCCTTATGCTTGGCCTGGAAGAACTGTATCGCGCGACCGGCCAGAAGCGCTGCCGCGATCTGGCTCTGAGCTGCGTGGATTGGTTGTATGGCGCCAATCCGGCCGGCGAGGCGCTCTACGATCCGCGAACCGGACGCTGCGGAGACGGCGTGTCGGAGCGCGGGGTGTCGGTGAACTGCGGCGCCGAATCGACGATCGAAGCGGGCTTTATGGAGTTGGCGCGCCGCCGCCTTCAGGGAGCGGAATCGCCGCACGTTCAAGCGCGCTCCAGATAAAAGAAGATCGCGCTCCGGAATTAGCCGACGCCCGTGATCCAGGGGAGGCCGGTCCTGGCCGCCAGCCAGGCGGCGATGAAAGCGATCATCACAATAACGAGGGCGGC
>JAICHN010000584.1 GCA_025924845.1 Chloroflexota bacterium
AGCCGGCCGCCCATACCTGGGCATCGCCTACGATGCGCTCAGTCACGATCGGGCGCGCTTCGCCGGCCTCACGCCACTCAGGCGCAGCGCGGCGCTTAGCGTCGTCGCGGAACGTCATTCGTCCTACATGGCTTCGATCGGCTCGT
Source organism: Chloroflexota bacterium (assembly GCA_025924845.1). The sequence goes on from JAICHN010000584.1 coordinate 147, forward strand.
GGTCGGACGGCGATCCGGCCGGAACGGTTCTGGCTCGCGTGCAGGCGGCAGGGGTCCAGGCCGAATATTCCGGGCAGAACGTGGTGACCAGCAATGGCGGCACGGTCGACCAGGCCATCCAAACCGGGGAGGCCTTTTTTGCCCGTGAGGCGAGCGGCGGCGGTCCACATTGGGACAACATCACCAACCCGAACCACCACGCCGTGGGCATGGGCATTTCGCTCTCCGGCAGTCCCGGAAACTACACGATTTATCTCACCCAGGTGTTCGCGGACGTCGGTAGCTGCGGCGCGGGAAGTCAGGCAACCTTCACCAATGCGTCGTTTACCAAATCGAGCCTCCATGTGGGCGCCGTCGTCCGCCCCACGGTAGACGACCTGCAACTGCGGAGCGAACCACAGGGTCTGGTCATTGGACAGGTTACGTCACGCGATCGCCTGAAGGTGCTTGAACTCGACGGCGGTTGGGCTCAGGTTCGCGTCATGAAGTCCAAGACCTTCGGCTGGATTTTCACGGCCTTCGTAGCGCCCACATAGATCCTGGCCCGCCCGCCCAATCTTCCGGCGGGCGTGGCCCGACGCAAGTCCGTCACCGCTTGTAGGGGCGACCCTTGTGGTCGCCCCTACGGAGAACCGCCCTGATGAACTAGCGCGTGATAGTCACTTTATGCAGCCCGCGCGGCTGGTCGGGATCGTAGCCCTTGGCTACCGCCAGGTGATAGGCCAGCAGTTGCCCCGCGACGACCAGGCTGATCGGCGCCAACGCCTCGCTCGCCGGCGCGGGCAGGGTCAGGGCGGTGCCTACCGCCTCCGCCAGCGCCGCGTCATCGGTGACGGCAACCGTATCCGCCTGGCGCTCGCGAAGAGTTAGGGCTAGGTCGCGCATACCGGCGCCGGTTGGGCCCGACGCGCTGAGCAACACGGTGGGAAAGCCCGCCTCGATCATGGCGATGGGGCCGTGCAGAAAATCGGCTCCCGAATAGGCATCCGCCGGCAGATAGCTGGTCTCCTTGATTTTTAGCGCGACCTCGAGGGCTGCCGCGTAGGCATAGCCGCGCGCCAGAACGACGGAGGTTTCCATGCTACGCCAACGGCTTGCCAGGTCGGCCAGGCGATCGCCCAGGGCAAGCGCACTCGTTACGGCACTGGGCACCGCGGGCAGCGCCTCGGTTAGCCCGGCATCCCCAGACCATTCGGCGACGAGCAAGGCCAGCAGTAACTGCTGCGCCGTAAAGCTCTTCGTGGCGGCGACCGCCTGCTCGATCCCCGCCCCGCACCACAACACGTGGTCGGCGGCTTCGGCCAGAGGCGACTGCCGCGCATTCACCACGGCGACGGTGAAGGCGCCTTGTTTCCGCGCTTCCTCCATCACCGCCACCAAGTCCGACGACTGTCCCGATTGCGACACCCCGACCACCAGAGAGTGCTCCAGGCGCGGCGGCTTCCCGTACAGCGTATACAAAGAAGGGGCGGCCAGGGCCGTGGGCAGTTGGGTGAAAGATTCGAGGAGGTACTTGGCGTATACCGCGGCATTGTCGGAGGTGCCGCGCGCCACCAGCATGGCGAATCGTGGTTGATACTCCCGCAAGCGGCGGGCGATCGTACGGGCGCCTTCCGCCTCGCGACCGAGGAGCGCACGCAGGACATCGGGCTGCTCGTGAATCTCCGCGTCGAGAATGTGCATCATACCTTCCCCGCCAACAACCGCTCCATAACCTGCACGAACGTTTCGATATGAAAGGGCTTCGGCACTATCTCGGTGTGCGCGTCCAGCACCGGATTGTAGTATTCACTCACCTCGAAGAGGGCCGCCGTACACAACATCACCGGAACCGTCTCCAGTTCCGGCGTCTCGCGCATCTGCTTGAGTACGGTAAAGCCGTCGGCGTCGGGGAGCATCACATCGAGCACCACCAAAATCGGGTGACGATCGGTGAGCATAACCTGCGCCTCCTCAGCGCTGTCCCGCACAACCACTTCGTAACCCAATTCGGACACGACCTCGGTAATCAGCTCACTGCATCCTTGATCGTCCTCCACTACCAAAATAAATGGGGAAGTAGAGTTCATACTCATCGCCGCTCCCTGAACAACACACATGGTTGAGGGGGGTATCCGACTGTGATGGTACGGTACCACAGTTGGGGTATCCACGGCACCAACCACTCTGGTAGGTTTCTGCCCTGGCCCCGATTATAGTACGCTCAGTGAGAAGGGCGGCGCCCCGGCCGGCTCACGGCCTCGTCACGCTTGCCGCCATGACCAAGGTGGAAGGGTAGCAGGATGATTTCTCCGACAATCGAGGCCGAGGCGACCCCTGTGCAGACCGAGCGCGTCGCGCCGCCCTGCGCGATCGTGATTTTTGGCGCCTCCGGTGACCTCACCAGCCGCAAGCTCTTGCCGGCACTATACAATCTGGCCATGGGCGGGCTCCTGTCTCCGCATACGGTGATCATCGGCTTTGGCCGCCATGCACAGACGGATGATGAGTTTCGCGCCGCCGTCCGTGCCGGCGTGGATCAGTACTCACGTACCCGGCCCGTCAGGCCCGAGGTATGGGATGCGCTTAGTCCCCGCATGTTCTACCAAACGGGTGACTATGACTCACCAGAGTCATACACCCAGCTCCGCGAGAATCTCGGCCACTTCGATAAAGAGCACGGTACGCAGGGAAATCACCTATTTTATATCGCCACGCCGCCCACGGCTTTCGCGGCGATCATTCACCAGTTAGGGCAGGCAAGACTGGCCAAGCAATCCGGCAAATCGTGG
>JAICHN010000585.1 GCA_025924845.1 Chloroflexota bacterium
AGCCGCTCTCCGAAAGCACGGTTTCCGATCTGGTCGTGATTCTGTAGAAACAGCACATGGGCATAGGGCGGCAAGTCGCCGCAGGGCTCGCCGCGGGGTGCGCCCAGATAGGGCGAATGCTCACCCTGAAACACCCAGCCCTCCGACAAGACACGGGCCAGCTTGTTCGCCGGCTCCTGCGCGTAGTCCGCATAATAGCCGCCGGTTTCCCCCGTCAGCAGCACATGCAGCACATTATGCCCGTCATCGTTCCACTGGGCCTCCACCGCGGTTCGCAGATGGGTGGCCGCGTTGTGGTGCTCCAGAACCAGATGCACGTGCCGCTCGCTACCGATGGACGCACGGACGGCGGCGGCCATTTCTGGCACCCAATCCTGCTCCTGAATCGCGTGCACCGCGTCGAACCTCAGGCCGTCAAAGCGGAATTCCATAAGCCACATCAGCACGTTGGCGGTGAAGTAGTCCCGAACCTCTCGCCTACGGAAGTCGATCGCCGGCCCCCAGGGCGTTTTCACATCGTCCCGAAAGAAGCCCGGAGCATAGGATGACAGATAATTCCCATCTGGCCCGAAGTGGTTGTACACGACGTCAAGAAACATCATGATTCCCAACCCGTGAGCCGTGTCGATAAGCTCCTTCAGCTCCGACGGGGTTCCGTAGGCAGTGTCCGGTGCGTAGGGGAGGACACCGTCGTAACCCCAGTTCCGGCCGCCAGGGAAGTCGTTGACGGGCATGAGTTCGACCGCCGTCACGCCCAACGCTTTCAAGCGCGGCAGATCCTCGCGCACCGCGTTGAAGCCGCCCGCGGCACCAACGTGGACCTCATAAAGCACCACCTCGATCCACGGCCGTCCTCGCCAGCCGTCATGGCGCCAGGTGTGATTGTCAGCATGAACCACGCTAGGGTCCTGCACGTCGGGCGCCTGTCCGCGCGAAGCCGGATCCGGCACCATCGTGCCATCCGCCAACCGATAACGATAGCGCGTTCCTTCAGCGAGTGCCGCGGAGGCCTCAAACCAACCGTCGGCGGACCGACTCATGGGCAGCAGGTCGCCGTCCTCGATCGCGACCGCGACAGTTTCCTGCGCTGGCGCCCACAACCGGAACCGGACCATCCCATCCGGCGATCGCCTTGCCCCAAATTCGCAGACGGAGCCTACAAGATTTGCCACATTCACCTCTCCGTCGCGCCGAGTGTCAAAGGTCAAGACCAGATCTGGCTCCGTTCCTTTCAAGCAGCGACAACGATGGCACGCGTGGTTCGTTCCACCCGTTCAGGCAAATTCGCATACGACAGAGTTTTCGTCCTCGCCCGGCAGCACCTGCCCAGGTCGCCGGAAGAAGTAGGGCGCTTATGCGTCCGGAGTGAGGAAAATTGTCGCGAGTGGAGGCAGGGTAAGAAACAGCGCCTGAGCCTCGCCATGGAGGGACGAGGCAATGCTTTCAACGCCACCCGCATTCCCTGTATTTGAACCGCCATAAACGCCCGCATCGGTGTTCAACAACTCCCGCCAAAAGCCTGGCCGAGGCACGCCGATCCCGTAACCAATGCGCGGCACCGGCGTCATATTGCAAACCACCAGGACCGCGCGGCCGTCGTCCTTCCCGAACCGCAGAAATGCGAACACCGAGTTGGCGGAATCATCGCCAATCACCCAGCGGAAGCCGGTCGATACGGAATCCCGTTCATGCAGTGCGGATTCGCGACGATAGAGGGCATTCAGGTCACGCACCAGTGTCTGCACGCCGCGATGCCGCGGATGGTCCAGCAAATCCCAGTCAATCGCAGTATCGTGATTCCACTCCCGCCACTGGGCGATTTCTCCGCCCATGAAGATCAGCTTTTTGCCCGGATGAGCCCACATAAATCCAAAATAGGCGCGGAGATTGGCGAAGCGCTGCCACTCGTCGCCAGGCATTTTTTCGATCAGGGAGCCTTTGCCGTAAACCACCTCATCGTGAGACAGCGGCAGTACGAAGTTCTCGGAAAACGCGTAGATCAGGCCAAACGTGAATTCGTTGTGGTGATACCGCCGGTACACCGGGTCTTCTTCCATGTAGTGCAGCGTGTCATGCATCCACCCCATGTTCCATTTGAAGGAGAACCCCAGCCCGCCATCCTGCACCGGGCGCGAGACACCGGGCCATGCCGTTGATTCCTCGGCGATGGTCATCGCCCCAGGGCAGCGCTCGGCTACCACCGAGTTGAAGTGGCGCAGGAAGCCAATGGCCTCCAGGTTTTCCCGACCCCCGTAGATGTTTGGAACCCACTCGCCCTGCTTGCGGCTGTAGTCGCGATAAAGCATAGAGGCAACGGCGTCGACGCGAAGCCCATCGACGTGAAAATGCTCCAGCCAATGAACGCCGCTGGCGATCAGGAAGCCCTGCACCTCTCGCCGGCCAAAGTTGTAGATGTAAGTGTTCCAGTCCTGGTGGAATCCTTCTTTCGGATCTGCGTGTTCGAAGAGGGGCGGTCCGTCGAAGCGCGCAAGGCCGTGGGCGTCGGTTGGGAAATGTGCCGGAACCCAGTCGATAATGACGCCAATTCCGGCCCGATGGCATGAGTCGACGAAGCGGCAGAACCCCTCGGTTGGTCCGAATCGGCCGGAAGGCGCGAACAGCCCCAGCGGCTGATAGCCCCACGACCCGCCGAATGGATGTTCAGCGACCGGCATCAGCTCCAGGTGGGTGAATCCTGTCTCCACAACATACGGGATCAGCCGTGCGCTCAGTTCATCCCAGCTAGGGGTCTGGCCTGGGCCAGGGCGGAACCAGGAGGCAGCGTGAACTTCGTAAACCGAGATCGCCGCGTCCGCCCGGTGGTGCTGGCCCCGAGCAGTCATCCAGCTTTCGTCATGCCAAACATAAGGGATTGAGTCCGCGACCACCGAGGCGGTCGCCGGAG
>JAICHN010000586.1 GCA_025924845.1 Chloroflexota bacterium
CAGGGGACCGCGGTCCCCGGCCTCCCACTACCACATGATGCCCTTCCCGCAGGCTGTGGCCGGAGGCGTCCAGCGACGCTTCGACCAAGATCTGACCGCGCTTCACGGGGAACGGCTTGGCACGCCGATTCTGGAGCCTGACGGATCCCCTTATCCCCATCGTAAGGATTTCCAAGCAAAGGCCGATGGTACAATAGCTCTCACCACCTCCCCACCCTCCGATCCAGCGCGCGGACGAACGGGCGGCCTGCGTATCGCGTTTGGTATGGAAGATGATCCTAAACTTTACCGAGCTTGCGCTGAGCGTTGTCGTCGTGTTCGGGGTTCTTGGCTGGTCGCGCGGGGCGCGGCGCGCGGCGGCGACCACGGGCGGCGTCTTCTTCTCCATGACCGTTGTCAGCCTGACCGGCCCGGACATCCTCGCGTTCCTGGCCCGGAGCGGGTTTCGCTTCCACCCCAAAGAGAACGGGGACCTCTTTCTGGCTTTCCTGTTCGTCTTCGCGGTATATATCGTCCAGTTGACCGTGAAACGGGCGATTCTGGGCAGCAAGGATGGAACGCCCTCACGGCAACAGCGGCTGACCGGGCTCGTCTTGGGCTTTCTGAATGGCTTTCTGCTCGTGGCCAACGTGGTGCGCTATGCCGATCCCTATCTCCGCAAGGCGGTAGACAATAATACGGGCGGTTGGACCTGGGAAACCCCATTCCCGCATCTCACGCACGTCAACGGCAACTCGATCACCCTGACGCTCGGTCCCACCCCGGTCACGATCACCCCAAGCCCCCTGCTGCAAATCTACAGCACGCTCCCCACGGCGCTCATCCTCCTCTTCGGGTTCCTCTCGTTTGTGTTCGTGGGCACCGTCTATGGCCGAATCGTCCATGGGCGCCGCTAACCAACCTCTCGTTACCGACGAGCGAACGGTCCTCGTGGTCCGCCGCCACTGGTGGCTGCTCTGCCGCGCCTTCCTGCCCCTCCTGATCGCGGTGGGCTTGCTTCCCCTCTACGCCGCCTGCGAGCTATTGGCGCCGCAAGTCGATCTCAGCCGTTTCGAGGGCGTCTTTCTGACCGGCGATCTGGTGCTGTGCGCCATACTTTTCGTGAAGTGGCTGATCGCCGACCTGGCGCCCTGGTGGATGGAGCCCTGCATCATCACCACCCGACGCGCCGGCCTCTATCGCGGCGTACTGGTGCGCGAACGGCGCGATGTGGCGCTGGGCGGCATCGCAGACATTTCATGCGCGAGCCGTGGAGCGCAGGCCCGCCTCTTTCACTACGGCGACCTGACCATCCAACCGCTGGGCCGGAATGGCCGTCTGGTGTTCGCCGATATCCCCCGACCACGCCGGGTACAGGCCCTTCTGGCCTCGCAAGCGCGGGCGGCCCGCGAGGCCGCGGGCGGCGGACGGCCCGACGGTGGAGCGATCGGCGCCGCCCTGGGACGCATCTTTCAGGGGGAATCAGGTGCGAGTGATACCGCTACCCTGGCCGTGGATCCGATTACTTCCCAGGCGGCACAGGCGCAGCGCCGGCTGATCTTGCTGCCCGGCGAAGTGGTGACCCGCGCCGGCCGACGGCATGGCGCGGTGCTCGTGGGCCGCCTTGCCGCACCCTGCATACTGATCGCCGGCCTCGGCATAGCGGCCTGGAAGTTCTCCCTCGCGCTGGCTCCCGGATTTTGGCTTATTACGGCGGGCGGGCTCGGCCTATGGCTTGCCTGGGCCGTATACGACTGGCGAAACCTATTGCACGTCCTCACCACCCATCGCATTCTGGAGATTCGCGCATCGCCATTCGAGCGTACCGCCACGCGCGCCGTCTCCTTGAGCGCCGTGGACGATGTCGTGTTGCGTGAGTTCATCGTAGCCGGCCGCCTCTGCCGGGTCGGCACGCTCGTGGTCGAATCCGGCGCCAACCCTCCATTTCATTTGCATGCCGTCGCCGATCCCGAGGCACTGCGCGGACGATTAATCGAGGCAGCCGAGGCGGCGCGCCGCCTCGACCGGATACGTGAACAGGAGCGCCTGGCCTCTACCCTCACCGACTGGTTCGAGGAATATCATCGCCTTCAGACGCAGCCCTGAGGCGCTGCTTCCACTCCTATGGATAAATACCGCGCGCCTCGACCGCCTGGACCACCTTGGCCACGGCCAGCACGTAGGCGCCCATCCGCAGGTCGGTGCCCGCCTCCGTCGCCTTGGTCAAGACCTCGTGGAAGCTGCGCACCATTACCTCGCGCAGCCTGGCATTTACCTCGGCTTCCTTCCAGAGGAAAGACTGTAGACCCTGCACCCACTCGAAATAGGAGACGGTGACGCCGCCCGCGTTCGCCAGAATATCGGGCACGAGGAACACGCCCTTCTCGGCCAGAATACGGTCGGCCTCCGGGGTAGTTGGACCATTGGCTCCCTCGGTCACGATGCGCGCCCTCACGTTGCCCGCGTTCGTGCTGGTCAGTTGATTTTCCAGTGCGGCGGGGATCAACACCGTGCAGGGCAGGGCCAGCAACTCGTCGTTGGTCACTCGTTCGACGTTGGGCACCCCTTGCAGGGAGTGAGTCTCCGCCATGTGCCCGTTGACCACGGCCAGGTCGATGCCCTTTGGGTTGTAGATGCCGCCGTACACGTCGCTGAGACCAACAATCGTGCAGCCCATCTCCGCCAGGCACTTGGCGGTATTCGAGCCTACATTGCCGTACCCCTGCACCACCACGGTCGCATCCTGGGGAGCGATCCCCAGATGCTGGAGCGCCTCGATCGTCACGAACATGACGCCCCTACCGGTTGCCTCGCTCCGCCCCTCCGAGCCACCCAGGCTGAGCGGTTTCCCGGTGACCACGGCGGGGACCGAATAGCCGGTCTGCATGGAAATGGTATCCATCACCCAGCCCATGATC
>JAICHN010000587.1 GCA_025924845.1 Chloroflexota bacterium
TCCCAGGGAGAGCGCATCGAGATCCGGGGGTTCGGCAGTTTCTCCCTGCATTTCCGGCCCCCCCGCCAGGGACGCAATCCCAAGACCGGCGAGGCCGTGGCGCTCTCCGGTAAGTACGTCCCGCACTTCAAGCCCGGCAAGGACCTGCGCGAGCGGGTCAATGACGGCGCTGACAGGCCCATCAGGGACTAACCGGCTCCGCCCCAGGACGGGAACCTACCGCGGGCACGCGGCAGCCTGCTATCGTCTGTGCCGTGTTCGAGCTGCCTCCACTTCTGCTCGCTCTGGCGTTCGTGCTCATCGGTGTTGCGGCCTGGTTTTTAGGCCGTCGCATGGGTGCCGCGCGCACCGTACGTCTGCCGCGTGATTACTACGTCGGCCTCGATCACCTCATCAACGATCGCTTCGATCATGCCGCCGAGATCTTCGCGCGCATGGCTGCCGCGGATGGCGATGCCGCCGAAATCCAGTTCGCGCTCGGAAGCCTTTTCCGCCGCCGTGGCGAGGTCGATCGGGCCATAGCCATCCACTCCCGCCTGCGTGAGCAGGGAAGCGTCGGCCTGCGTGACAAAGCGGCGTTTGCCCTTGCCCTCGACTACCTCAGCGCCGGACTCATGGACCGCGCCGAGCGGCTCCTCGAGGAACTGGCCGCCTCGCGTGAATACCGCAAGACCGCTCTCGATCACTTGGTGCGGATCTACGAGGCGCAGGGCGACTGGGCCAACGCCCTGAAGGTTTTTCACGAATTACCTCCGGCTGTGCAACTCGAGCGTCGTCGCGTCGCTGCTCATTACCTGTGCGAGCTTGCCGAGCAGGCACTCGTACAGGGCGATAGCGAGCGGGCCCGCACGCTGCTGCGCCAGGCCCTTACTCACCATGCCGACCTCCCTCGGGCCGACATACTGACCGCTCGGATCACGGAAAGCGCAGGCGATCCCGGCGGCGCGCTGTTGCTGTATCTGAAGGCACTGGAGGTTTCTCCAGGTCTGGCGCTGGAGATCATTCCGCGGGTTCTGGCATTGGCCAAACAGGTCGGCCAGACAGACATGCTTGGCGAGCTCGCACAAAGATTGCAGCGTACGGGGAGGGTCAGTGCGCGGCAGCTCGTCTGGCTGCTGGCTACGGCTCTGCCACCGCAGGATGTGCGGCGCCTGCCCGGGATTACGGGAGAGTTGGGAGCCGACATGGAGACTGCGGCGGATGCCGCATCCCTGGGCACGTTGCTGACACGCATCGGTGATTCCGGCGGCCGCTACCAGTGCGACGAGTGCGGTCTGCACAGCGTCGGCTGGTATTGGCGGTGTCCAAAGTGCCGTTCTTGGGACACGATGCATCCCGCCGTATTTAAATGGGCCGAACGAACTGCTATGTCATAAACCGGTATCATCATTCGGATCGGGCTCGGCATGTACCTTGCTAAACTTGGCTGTACAACACCCACTGGGGGAGAAGCTTGATGATTCCGAAGTCGGTTATTCGCACCGCCGTGTTTCCGGTGGCGGGGCGCGGCACACGCTTCCTGCCGGCCACCAAGGCGAGTCCGAAGGAGATGCTCCCCGTCGTCGACAAGCCGCTGATCCAGTATGCGGTCGAGGAGGCGCTCGCTGCCGGCGTACGGCGGCTGGTCTTCATCACCGGCGCCTCCAAGCGCGCCATCGAGGATCACTTCGACTCTGACCAGGAGCTCGAGCACATGCTCGAGGCGCAGGGCAAGAGTGACCTGCTGAACCAGCTGCGCAGCGTGCTGCCCTCGTATGCCTCGTGCATCTACATCCGGCAGCCGGCGCCGTTAGGCTTGGGACATGCGGTGTTATGCGCGCAACCTGCTGTTGGCGCGGAGCCGTTTTTCGTGCACCTCGCCGATGACCTCATTCGTAGCGACGTAGCCTGCCTGCAGCAGATGGCGGAGGTGTACGACGCCAAGCGGGCGAGCGTATTGGGCGTGCAGCTCGTACCGCATTCGGACACTGAGAAGTACGGTATTGTCGATGTAGAGGCCGACAAGTCCTCCACCAGCCGCGTGCGCAGTATCGTCGAGAAGCCGAAGCCCGCGGTGGCTCCTTCGAACCTGGCGGTCGTCGGCCGCTACGTGTTGACACCCTCGATCTTCGATCACCTGGAGAAGATTGGTCAGGGCGCGGGCGGCGAGATCCAACTGACCGACGGAATCGCGGCGCTCATGGGCGAGGAGGCCGTCTACGCGTATCGCTTCGCCGGCAAGCGCTATGACTGTGGCAACAAGCTGGGCTACCTGCAGGCGACCGTCGAATTCGCCCTGGCCCATCCCCAGCTCGGCAAGGAATTCCGCGCCTACCTGAAGCATCTCAACCTGGCCAAGGTGGCTTCCAAGGACGATCCGGCGAGCAAGGAGCGCGCCCATCCGGTCGGGTCCGGCACCCGAGGACGCGGTAATGGGCATGCCGCGCAGGACGGCTCCGGTAAGCGCGGCGGCCGTCGTAAGGCAGGCCGTCCGGCGCAGTCAGCCTGAGGCTGACGCGGGCAACCAGACACTCACCAACGCCCCGCCGTCGGGGCGGTTGGTGATGCTCAGGCGTCCGGCATGCGCCTCCACAATCTCCCGACATAACGTAAGGCCGAGGCCCGTGCCTGTCGGTTTCGTGGAGTAAAACGGCAGCAACGCATCGCGCAGCACATTGTCGGACAGTCCGCTGCCGCGATCCGCAACTTCGATCGTGAAGCCTTCCCGCTCTTCGCGGACCGTGACGGTGATGTCCTGCGTCGCTGAGCCGGATTCCGCGGCATTCTTGAGCAGATTGATCATCACCTGCTCCAACTGTCCGGCGTCGAAGTGCGCCGCTCGCCGGGGCAGGGGACCCGCGGTTCGAAACCGCATCGCGCCCTCGAGACCTGCGAAAAAGTCCGGCCAACTCA
>JAICHN010000588.1 GCA_025924845.1 Chloroflexota bacterium
AGCAGCGCGATATCCTGGCGATAGAGCCGGTAGTGGTCGCAGGCATCGCCGCTCGGCTCGACGAAGATGCTGCCGGGCACATGCTCCATCACCCACAGGTCGCTGTTGATGTTGTTGCCCTCGACCTGGTGCGCGGCGGTCGCCGCACCCCAAAGAAAACCCTGCGGAAAACTCGTCATCTCGGCACTCCTTGCGCGTTAAGCCGGCCAGAGCGCACTTATAGGTGCGCGCCTGTGCCGCTACCATATATCACGTCTACGACCCAGAATGTTCCTCATTTTGTCCCGACCTGACTGGGCCGACCTGATAGGCGAGGATTATCGCCTCGGCGACAGCACGCTGCGACGAGTGGGTGGTCTTGCCGGCAGTGCGGATGCGGCTCAGCGCCTCCTCATTCGTTAAGTTGTACTCACGCATAAGTAATTCCGCCGCCTGCTCGAATATCTGCCGCGACTCCCGCTCTCCGCGCAGCTCCAGAACCTCTTGCTGGAGGGACTGGAGCTGCCTGAAACGCGCCAAAGCGACGTGGATGGCCAGAAGCAGCATGTCTTCGCTGAACGGCTTGAGCAGATACCCAGTCACTCCAGCTTCGGCAACTCGTTGTGCCAGTTCAATATTGCTGAAATGCGTTAGCAGCAAGACGGCCGCCACCTGCGCGCCCGTCAGTACCTCAGCCGCAGAGATGCTGTCCATCTCGCCTGGCAGTTGAATGCCCCTGATCACCAGATCGGGCTTCAACTTGCAGGCGAGGGTGATGGCGCGCTGCGCATCCCCTGCTTCCCCAAGCACGAGATAACGCATCGCCTGCAACTGCTCGCGTAAGTCCAGGCGAAAGATCGGATCGTCGACGATAAGAACTCCAGTATCGGTCGTCATCGGTGCCTCATCCGGGTGCCACGTAGCCAGGCACGGTATAAGCCTCACTGGTGACTTTGCTGGTCCTGCTCAGATAGCCTGCGCAGGTCGTTCCTTATGGCCCGTATTTTGGCCCTGGGGAACTGCTCCGGCGCCATCGCCGCCAGGTCGAGCAATGGCATATGCGCGGTGAAGTCCGGCACCGCGCCCGGGCTAAACCCCGGCAGGTGCCGCTCAAGAACGGCACGGGCGGCCCCATCGGCCAGCAACTCGCGCACAGTGCTCTCGACTCCCAGGCCACTCTGCTGGTCCATGCCGCGATAGGTGAACCAGTCGAAGAAAGCTGGCGTCGAGCCGGTGCCCTCCAGGTGATCGCCGCCGCCACCCGCGTACAGCCCGAAGTAGACGCCGGTGAAGCCACCCGCTACTTCTGTCGCGAGATAGCGCGTTTCCAATGTGGCGAGGACACGCTCATCAGACCCTTGCTGCGTGAAGGCGAACTCGTAGGTATAGCGGTCGGCGCGAACCAGCAGGGTCAGCGGTTCGTCCGCCAGCGGCTGCTGCGCCATGAGCGCGGAAATGCCGCCGATGCGTCCACGCACGCCGATACGGCGCTCTCCGCCAACACGACTGACAAAAAGGTCGTAGTGGTGGCGGGGGTTCATCCAAACCGTTAGCCCCGCTTCCTCGCCGTCTAGAGCAGGGTCATAGTCGAGAGCCGCAGCCGCCTCGCAGTTGAAATGTTCCTGCCGGCGACCCACAAACGTGACCCCGGCGCCGTCGTCGAGCCGGGTGGCGCTTCCCATGAGCCGCAACCAACCGGGCCGCTCAGCGAGCGACCAGCTGGCGGAATCAGGATTGCCGATGAAATTCCACTGCATCTGCAGTTGTAGAGCATCGAAGTCGTCACGATCGGCGGCTGGTTCCCAGGTGACCGGGCTCAGGCGTGGCGCATCCATCTCAAGGGCGATGCGCCCCGCTTCCCCAACGTGCGGCCAGCCCGAGCTGTCCCAGCTGACCGGAGCGAGGAAGGTCTCCCGACCCAGGTGATGTACTCGTGGCAGGCCGTTCGGGCGGATACCGAGGCAGACCAGCCACCAGCTCCCGTCCGCCGCCTCGATCAGGTCGGCGTGGCCGGTCGCCTGGATCGGATTGGAGGTGCTGCGCTGGGTCAGGATCGGGTTGAAGGGGCAGCCCTCGAACGGTCCCCCGGGCGAGTTGCCGCGGGCGATGGTCTCCATGTGCCCGTACTCGGTGCCCCCCCTCCGCGATCATCAGGTAGTACACGCCGCCGATCTTGTACAGGTGCGGCCCCTCGGGAAACGCGCCGCCGGTGCCATTCCAGATCGGGCGCGGCTTGGTAAGCAGTTTCCCGCTAGCGATGTCGATCTCGCTCCCGATGATGGTCGAGATCTTCCGCGCCGGGTCGTTGGGCGCATCGGCATAGCCGGTGGTGGTCAGGTAGACCTTGCCGTCGGCGTCGAAGAACAGCGAGGGGTCGATGCCGCCCTGCGCAACCCACGTTGGCTCCGACCACTCACCGAAGGGGTCCTGTGTCGTGACGTAGAAATTGCCGCCCCTGGTGATGTTGGTGGTGATCATGTAGAAGGTGCCGTCGTGGTGGCGGATAGTGGGCGCGAAGACCCCACCGGACGGACGAACATTCGGGAGGGGTAGCTGACTTGGTCTCGTGAGGCAGTAGCCGATCTGCCGCCAGTGGACCAGGTCACGGCTGTGGAAGAGCGGCACGCCGGGGAAGTACTCAAACGAGCTATTGACCAGGAAGTAATCCCTGCCCGCCCGGCAGAGGCTGGGGTCGGGATGGAAGCCGGGAATGATCGGGTTCGCAAATCTCAATGTGCATCTCCTAGCGGGTCATGGGTTAGTCGGGCACAGACGTGTAGACGCTACCTGACCATGCCCGGGTAGAGAGCGTTGAAACCATGCACGCCCATGGTCTGGTAGCCGAACCAGGACCGTGGCGGGAAGCCCATGCAGGTTACTTCC
>JAICHN010000589.1 GCA_025924845.1 Chloroflexota bacterium
AACGGGCGCGGATTTCCGGCGGCAGCGAGTCGGAAACCAGGGCCGATCCGGCGGCCAGGCAGCGACGAATCAGCTTGCGCAGCCAGCGCTGGGCGATCCCCTCGCTGGAGGGATAGACCGGTACCACGCGCCGGGTGTTGGTGCCGTCCTCATCATCGGCCGGAAATTCCACGTCGCGCGGGGCCAACTGCAACCGCCCATTCTTCAGTTCCACCTTGCCGCTGATCGCCACCTCCTCGCCTTCGCGCGGCTTGAGGGTCTTCATCAAGTACGGCTGGTTGAACCAGGTGACGCTCATCACGCCGGTGGGATCGGCAACCTTCGCCTCGATGATCTGGATGCCGCGGCTGCCCGCCCGCCGTGTCTCCACCGAGCGGAGCGTGCCGACCAGCGTCACTTGCAGGTCGGGATACATGCGGTTGATCCGCAGCGGTGCGCTAAAGTCATAGTGCTCGCGCGGCCAGTAGTGGATGGCCGACCGCAGGCTGGTGATTCCGAGTTGTTCCAGCCGTTGTCGTTCGCGCGCCGGGCTGCTCAACGCCTCGGCGGCCGTGATGTCCAGCGAGGTGGCGAGGGGCGCCGCGGCGGGTGCCGGCTCGGGGAGTTGAGCGGAGGAGGGGAGCACCGAAATTTCGGCATCCTCATCCTGTTCGCGTGGCGGCGCTGATTCACGTAACTCCGGTTGCGGGCGGCGAGACGGGCGCATCTGGAGGATGCCGGTCGGCGCCTCTGTCGGCGGTGCGGCGTCTTCTTCCCGGACTTCCCTCGAGGGCGCGGGCGGTATGGGCTCCCGGCTGGAAAGAGCTTGGGTCAAACCGGCGCCGTGCCCATGATCGCCCGGCTCGGCGGAGGGGGGAGGCGGTATCGTCGGGGCGACCCCGATTTGGGCCAGGGTCGCATCGAGGCGGCGGATCAAGACGCGGGCGAGCGCTGGTCGCTCCTCCGCTGTCGCCGCTTCGTAGCGCCGCACGTAGTCCGCTACGCGTCTTGCCCGATCGTGCTCCTCCGCGCTCAAGGTACATTGGGCAAGGCGGCCTTGAAAGAAGGCGTCGACGCCGCCCGAGACCGCGCGATTCTTGCAGCCTGCTTGCAACTCCGCCCCGAGCACCTTGCCGAGCAGAGTTAAAACCGCCGGCAGATCCTGCGCCTTCTCGCTCACCCTTCCCCCTCGACGGCGGGCCAGCCGTAGCGAATAGCCAGGAAGGCGCGCGCGGCATGCTCTCCGGCGACTTTGTCATCCATAGCCAGGTCGCCATCCAGCACCAGATCCAGCAGATAGTCTTTGACCCGGGCGATCCAGCGGCCCGGCGGGCAGCCCGTCATGGCCATCAGATCCACACCGTCAAGGGGGCTATGCATTTTGGCGATTTCGGCCTCGGCATCCAGCCTTCGGCAACGCTCCTCCAGGCTATCTACCGTCGCCTTGACGGCGCGAACCCGCTCTACCCGACGGCTGGTGATGTCGGCGCGGGAAAGGGCAAAAAGATCGGCCAGATGAGGACCGGCCTCGCGCATAAAGCGACGAACCGCGCCATCCGTCCAATCGCTGTACGTATTGATCCGCATGTGCTGTGCCACCAGCAGAGTGACCGTTTCCACCAGTTCATGATCATATTTCAGGCGGGTGAGCAAGCGCTCGGCCTGCGCCGCTCCCTTCACCTCGTGTCCGAAGAAATGCACCTCCCCGTCGGTGACGCGCATGGTCTCCGGCTTGGCGATGTCGTGCAACAGGCCGGCCCAGCGCAACTCACGGGTAGGGGGCGTTTGATCGAGCACCTGCATCACGTGGTCGAAGATGTCCTTGTGGCGGCGGCCGGGCCGACCCTGCATCTCCACCATCGGCAACAACTCGGGCAGAGTGTAGGGCAGCAGGCCTAGATCGGCCAGCAGGCGAATGCCAAAGGAGGGTCGTGGCGCCAGGAGCAACTTTTCCATCTCCTGGCCAATGCGCTCACGGCTGATGCCTTCCAGCGTCGCCGCCTGCTCGCGAATGGCGGCGGCGGTCGCGGGCTCGATCGTGAATTCCAGTTGGGTGGCCTGACGTACGGCGCGCAATAAGCGAAGGGGGTCCTCGGCGAAGCGAGCGGTCGGATCGCCCACGGCGCGAACAACTCGTTCCTGAAGGTCATGGCGGCCCGCGAAGCGATCGATCAGGGCGCTTACCAGGCACTCGGGATTGTCCGGATCGAGCGGGGCGGCGGGATCGAGACGAAGCGCCATGGCGTTCATGGTGAAATCGCGGCGCGCTAGGTCCTCATCCAGACTGACCCCATAGCGCACCTCCGGCCGACGCGATCCTGCCGTGTACTGTTCACCCCGAAAGGTGGTGACTTGCAACACATGACCTTCAATCACGGCGCTAATCGTGCCGTACTTCTCGCCGGGCTGGAACACGGTATCGCTCAAGATGTTCAGGATTCGCTTTGTCTCCTCGGGGAGGGCATCGGTAGTGAAGTCATAGTCGGCGGAAGGACGACCCAACAGCCAGTCGCGCACGATGCCGCCTACCAGGTAAATGCTCTTGCCATGGCGGGCAAAGGCCGCGGCAAGGGCGGTCAGCGCCTCCGGCGAGAGCGCCTCGGTGATAGTGAGCATGGGAGAGGTCATGCACGTAGGATGCCCGGTGGGCAAGGCACGAGGCAAGCCCCATTCGGTATCAGTGCTCGGCAAAGAACGTAGTAAGTTCCCGATGAAATGGCGCCTGCTGTTCGAGATTCACTGAGTGACCGGCCTGGGGAATGACCACGAAGCGCGCCTCGGGCAACCGCTCGGCGAGAATCCGACCGACCCTCGGCGGCACCATTGCATCTTCCTCGCC
>JAICHN010000590.1 GCA_025924845.1 Chloroflexota bacterium
GCCTTGAAGTATCCCTGCCTGGAGGGGATACCCGAATGGACCATGACGCGTACGCCGGACGGCACGGCGGTACGTCCTTGAATCCTATTCCTGGATCGTGGCATTGGCATGCCACGATCCAGGAATAGGATGATTACCCTCACTCACCCTCGCATACCCGCTGGATCAGCCCGGCCAGCATGGCGGCGCGTGGGACGATGGAAGAGATCTCCAGGTATTCGCCGGGGCTATGGGCGCCGCCGCCGACCGGGCCAAGGCCGTCCAGGGTGGGAATGCCCATGGCCGCCGTGGTGTTGCCGTCCGACCCGCCGCCCGTGGCCGTCTCTTCCACGGTGAACCCGGCCTCGCGGGCCGCCTCCTTGCACAGCGACGCGAGCCGGGCGATCGCCTCGGTGCGCACCATCGGCCGATGGCCGATCTTACCGCTCAGGGCCACCGCCGTGTCCTGCACGGTGGGCACCCCCGCGCGTGCTTGCATGACGGCGATAGTGCGCTCCAGATCCTCCAGGGTGCGCGCCCGAAGGTCGATCCGCGCTGTGGCCTCGGCGGCCACCACATTCGGCCGGGTGCCCCCGTTCACCACGCCCACGTTCACGCTGATCCCGGCTGGAAGGTCGTTGAGCGCGTGGAGGGCCACGATCTGGTGGGCCAGTTCGAGAATGGCGCTCCGCCCCTTCTCGGGATCGACGCCGGCATGAGCGGCATGCCCTCTCACCGTAACTTCAAAGGTGCCCATCCCCTTGCGGGCGGAGACAATATTGCCGTTGGCACGGCCCGGCTCAAGGACTAAAACGGCATCGCGCCCCTCCGCCAGTCGTTGAATGAACGGCGTGGAACTGGGTGAGCCGATTTCCTCGTCACTATTAAAGACGAAGGCGATCTCGGCGAAGTTGGTGAACTTGGCGGCGCGCAACGCGTCGAGCGCATACAGCGCGGTAAGCAAGCCGCCCTTCATATCGGCCGTGCCCGGCCCATGGGCGCGGTCGCCTTCCACGGTGAACGGATGTTCGGACGGCCAGCCCTTCGCGTACACGGTATCCAGGTGGCCGACCAGCAGGAGGCGGACCGTGCCGGCGCCGCCCCAACGAGCGACCAGCGAATCGCCGAGTGTACCGCCGTCAAACGTCTCCACGGCAGCGCCCGCCGCCTCCACCCTGGCCCGCAGCACGCGGCCCACGGCATCCACGCCTGATTTATCGTAGGTACCGCAGTCCATCATCGATAGTCGGCCCAGCTGATCGAGATATTCGGGCAACCGAGGAGTGAGGTAGGCCATGAACGGCGAATCGGGCATGAACACTATCCTCTCAGGTCAGCCGTGCGCCAGGGCAGCGCCGGCCAGATCGCGGAGGTTCCCGGCGCCGTCGAAGGGCGGGGGTTCCGGCTCACCCAGGATTTCCAGTCGGCTGTCGGCGCGCGCCTCGGCCAGCAAGGAGGCGGAGAAGATCAGATCGCCCAGATGCATCGTATTGGCGATGCGGACCAGAGTGGGCGGTCGACCCACGGCGGTGCAGGTGAGCAGAGCGGCGGCCATGGCCAGGCGATCCGAGGGGAGCACCATAGGCAGGGCCACCGGATGCGGCACCGTGGAGGTGAGGGCGTTGGGATAGGTCCGCGCCCAGTTCATCTTGCGGGCGGCGCGAACCGTCGTGAAATCCGCCGTGCCCAGGCCGTTGGCGTTACCGTCGGTGGCCTCGGTAAGGTCGAGCACCACCTGCTTGTTCACCTCGGGACCACCGGCGGCGAAGGGCGTGGCGTAGCGGCCAGTGATGTTTGGATCGGCCCCGTCGCCGCTCATATCCTTGCCGATTTCGTCGATCACCAGCACATCGAACTTGGCGAACGGCAGGCTGGGCATCGAATGTTTCGCTTGAAGCAGCAGATCAGGTTCATCGGCCAGGATGCGGTCACCGGGCACGGCGAGAATCTTGTAGGGCTGATCGTAGCCGTTTTCCAGAACGGCCAGTCCGAAGCGGATCGGCGCGTTAGCCAGGGCAACCGCCGCGATCAGCGGTACGCGCCGTCCCATGTCGCCAAAACCGGCGGCATGGCAAGCGGCGGCGCCGGACTGCTTGCCCAGGCCGATGGCAATCATCTTGGCCAGTCCACTTTCATAGGGACCGCGGAAGGCGGTATGCGGCTTGACCCTGCCCACGAACACAATGTGATCGGCGGCCAGGGCATAGCGGTCGAGGCGCACCGAAATACCGTCCGCCGTTTGGCCGATCTCCACCGTTTCCATGGAGGAGCGGATTGGCGCACCCACTCGATCCTCGGTCACGCCAAGATGGGTGAGCACCTCGTACTGGCCCTCGGCGGTGGCGCCGCCATGGCTTCCCATGGAAGGAAAGATAAAGGGGTCGGCCCCGAGGGCGCGCAGGGCGCGGACCAGCGCGGCGGTGATCTCGGCGAGGCGGGCGATACCCCGGCTTCCCACCCCGATCGCTACCTTGCGGCCGGACCAGTCGAGGCCGGCAATCTCGGCGCGACGGACCTGCTCCGCCACGGCGGCATCGATGTCCACAATAGGAGCGGGGGTGTCCATGTGGTAGCGCGCCCGCACCATGGACGGGATGGGAACGGGATCCAGCAACTCGTGCAGTACCGCTTCGGGCACCTCGAATTCAAGACGCATAATCGTTTTGCACCTCCCTTGGGAAGAGTGTAGCACGGGCCGGTGGTAGAGGATGCCTCATTGTAGCCGGCGACGCACCAAACTACCATGGAGACAATGCTGGCCAATGCACCATTCCATCATCAACCCACACGCACAGGGTACACTCTGTCGTGGGATGATATGAAGATCCTATCAATA
>JAICHN010000591.1 GCA_025924845.1 Chloroflexota bacterium
CTGGCCGTTCGCGAAAACGATCAACCGGCACAGGCCCCGCGGAACATTCTCCTCCCCGTTCGCGGCGGTCAGCACGCCGAACTGGCGGCTGAACTGGCCGTTACTCTCGCACGAGCGTGGAACAGCACAGTCACTGCCCTGGGCGTGATTCCCGACTACGTTCCGGAAGCGGAGAGTAAGGAGGAACAGGCCGCCTTTACGGCGCACTGGGAAGCGTTGCATCCCGGCATTCTCCAAGCCCGCACGATCACGGCGCCGCAGGTGCGTCGTCGCCTCCTCGAAGAGGCGGCGAAGGCCGATCTTGTAATAATGGGGGCCACCGCCACCAGCCGCTCGTTTCCGTTCCCCTTCGGCCAGGTTGGCGAAGAACTGGCCGATCACGTAGCGTGCCCAGTGCTCATCGCCAAGACCGAGCGCCCAACCAGCTTCGACGAAGGGCCGGCGGAGGAGAGTGTCGCGCCGGCCGGCATCACGCCCAGTGCGGAGTCAGTATCCATCACCGTGGATAAATGGTTTGCCGAAAATACCTTCCACAGCAAGGAATTCGCCTCGGTCGCCGATCTGGTGCGCTTGAAGGAGCAACAAGGACTGACAATCAGCCTTATTTTGCCTACCCTCAACGAAGAGGAAACGATCGGCGGCATCATTGAATGCATGCAGGAGGATCTGCAGCGGCGCGTCCCGCTGCTCGACGAAATCATTGTGATCGACAGCCGCTCCCAGGACCGTACCACATCTATTGCCCGCGTCCACGGCGTTCCCGTATTTGTCCATCATGATGTGCTGCCCTCGGTCGGCAGCTACCACGGCAAGGGAGAGGCGCTCTGGAAAAGCCTGAGCGTGTCTCGGGGGGACATCGTGGCCTGGATCGATACCGATATCGCCAACATTCACTCCAAGTTCGTCTACGGCTTGCTCGGCCCCTTATTGCGTGAGCCCCGTATAGGTTATGTAAAGGGATTTTACCGCCGTCCCTTGCGCCAGGGCGGCGTTCTGCACGAGGCAAGCGGCGGGCGGGTGACCGAGCTCACGGCGCGTCCCCTGATCAACCTCTTCTACCCACTATTGTCGGGCCTGATTCAGCCGCTCTCCGGCGAGTACGCGGGCAGGCGCGAAATCCTGGAGCAGGTGCCGTTTTCGACCGGCTATGGGGTGGAAATCGGCCTCCTGATCGATATCCTCGAGCGGTTTGGCCTCAACTCCATCGCGCAGGTAGATCTCGAACAGCGCATTCATCGTAACCAGTCGCTGAGCGCGCTCAGCCGGATGTCGTTCACGATCATGCAAACGGTGATCAAGCGCCTGGAGAGCAGGCGCCATATCGAACTGGTCGCCGAGGTAAATCGTTCAATGAAGGCAATCATCCAGACATCGGAGCACCTGCAACTGGATGTACGACGGGTCGAAGAGTTTGAGCGCCCGCCGATGGCCGTCGTTCGCGCCGGCACGGCTAGCGAGGAGTATGCTCTAGATACTCGCGAAGCGCCCGCGCCAGTCCGTTGATCGTGTGCTCGTCGGCCACCACGGTCGGCGAGAGTCCAAACTCCCGCGCCGTGCCGGCGGTAACCGGGCCGATGCAGGTAATCAGGCATCGCGACAAAAGCGTCGCGTGCCCCTCGCCCAGTGCCTGGCAGAGGTTGCGCACGGTTGACGAACTGGTAAAGGTGACAACATCGATCTCACCGGCGGTGAGCCGCGCGCGGAGGGCGGGCGCGTCCTCGTCGCTCCGCAGCGTCTTGTACGCGGTGAACTGCTCTACCCGCGCCCCCCGCGCTTCCAGGCCCGCCACCAGGCGTTGGTCGGCAATGTCCGCGCGGGCAAGCAGGATGCGGGCGCCGGCGGCGTCCGGTAGCCCGGCGGCCACCGCGTCTGCCAGGTACTGCGTAGGCATATACGATACCGCGACGCCCAGACTGGACAGAGCGCGCGCCGTGGCCGGCCCAATCGCCGCCACGCGTAACCCCCGAAAGGTGGACCAGTCTTTGCCGATGGCCGCTAAGCGGTCACCGATCGCCGCCACCGCGTTGGCGCTGGTAAAGCAGGCCCAGTCAAAGCGTTGCGCGTCCATCAGCGCGGCATCGAGCGCGTCGTTGTTCTCGGCGGGTGCGATGCGAATGGCCGGAAACTCCACCACCTTGGCGCCAAAGGATCGTAGAAGCGCCGATAGCGCGCTTGCCTGCTCGCGGGCCCTGGTGACGAGCACCGACTTCCCGGTTAGGGGGCCACGATGCCAGGCAAAGCGATGCGCGGGATCGGCCACTCGGCCGACCACGGTGACCGAAGGCGCCGTAAGGCCGACCAGGGCTACTTGCTCGACAATATCGGCCAGCGTCCCCCCTACCAGCTGCTGGTCGGGCCAGGATCCGCGCCGCACCACGGCGACCGGCGTTTCGGCCGGCCGGCCGGCCGCGATCAGCCTGGCGCAAATCGCCTCAAGATGCTCCACGCCCATCAGGAACACCAGGGTATCTGGGCCCGCCGCGAGCGCCTCCCAGGGGACCGTGGATTTGCCCTTTAACGGATCCTCGTGACCGGTCACCACGGCGAACGCGGTGGTAAGGTCGCGATGGGTTACGGGTATGCCCGCGTAGGCGGGCGCGGCGATGGCGGAGGTGACCCCCGGTACTACTTCGAAGGGTACCCCCGCCGACGCGAGCGCTTCCGCTTCCTCGCCGCCGCGCCCGAACACGAACGGATCGCCGCCCTTGAGCCGCACCACCTTTTGACCGGCATGGCCCCGATCGACCAGCAGGGCGTTGATCTCACCCTGGGTCAGCGCGTGGGCGCCGGGCGCCTTGCCGGCGAACAACAGTTC
>JAICHN010000592.1 GCA_025924845.1 Chloroflexota bacterium
ATTACGCGTGTGCCGGTCGCGGACGGGGGTGCGGGAGTGCTCGTAGGCGGACGGGCCACGGTCGACGTAGGGGTCGGGGTCTTGATCTTTAGCCGGGCGACGTGGTTGGCCGGTGCCAACTTGGTACCGACGGAAGCGGCGATGGCGCCGGAGGAGTTCCGCCAGACAGCTACCGTACCGATTAAACTGACGACCATGAACAGGCGGAGAAGGATGACAATGGGCCGATGCCGTATGCGGCGAGCAATGGTACGCATAAAACTGCCTTGACGTGGAAACCGGATAGGAGACTGACGGTCCATTTGGGCATCTCCAGCTGACTAGACTACGTGTGGCGAACGGTTCGTTGGCCGCGTCAAGTACCCGAACGGCGTATTTGTGGTACCCGAATCGGTACGTTCCTGAGAGCGTAATCGGTCCGCCGCCAGAAACAAATAGCCATTATGGGCTAGCCTCGCTGAGTGCGATCCATAAGGGCGCGCACCTGCGGCACCTCGACCAGCACCAGGCGCATCTCCTCGGCCCGCGCTTGCTTCAGCGTGCCGGCAGCCGCCTCCACATGGCCCAGTTCCCCGTAGGCTCAGGCCTACACGGGCAGGAAAAGCGTCACGCAGGGCACCTTCATGGGCATGGCCCGAATCAAGGTTACCTCCGCACGCCTGCGCCGCTTCCGATATACCTGCTACGGCAGTGCAGATCAATATAGAGGCGATTTGCTATAACACAACATGGGTGACCATCTTAGTGCGGGAAAGGGCAGGCTATGTTCGATCAGGGTCCGGACGTAGCCACGTTCATCGGCCTGTTGGTGGTAGCGATCTTGGTTGCCGCGGTGGCGGGCCGGATCCGTCTGCCCTACGAAGCGGCGTTGGTGCTCACCGGCCTGGGCATGGCCTTCACGCCAGGGGTACCGCGTTTTACCCTCACCCATCAGGAAATCTTAACTGTTTTCCTCCCCGTGCTCCTCTTTCACGGCGCCTACAATCTCTCGGTGGCCGAACTACGGACCTCGCTGCGTTTGGTGGCTTTTCTGGCCCTGCCCGGAGTCCTTGCCACCGCCGGCCTGGTCGGCCTTGCCCTCCACGGGATAGCCGGTCTCTCCTGGACCAGCGCGCTCCTCTTCGGCACTATTGTGGCCGCTACCGATCCCGTTTCGGTGTTGGCTGTCTTCGGCCGATTGGGTGCTCCGCGCCGCCTCACCACCATTGTCAGCGGTGAGAGTCTGTTCAACGACGGCACCGCATTGGTGCTCTTCGCTATCGTGCTGGGGGTCGCCGAGGGTGGCGACGGCGCCATCCTGGGCGGCGCCCTTCGTCTGGCGGTCGTCATCGTGGGTAGCCTCTGCCTCGGCGCGGCGGTGGGCCTGGTCGGCGCCCATGTACTGCATCAGGTGGATGATGCTCTGTTGGAAATGAGTATCACCTTGATCATGGCCTATGGCGGTTATTTGGTGGCCGATCACCTTGCCCTTTCCGGTCCGCTGGAGACCGTCGTCGCGGGCATTCTGCTCGGTACGCGCGGCGAAAAGGTGATGAGCCCGACTACTCGTTTGCAGGCCGGGGCCAGTTGGGAATTCCTGAACTTTCTGGCCAACTCCTTGCTCTTCCTCTTGATCGGCCTGGCGGTTCGCTCGGTAGCGCTGACGCCCGGTGAACGCATTGGGGCGCCGCTGGTCCGGCATCTGATCGTGGCGTTGGTCGCGGTGCTGATCACGCGGGCGGCGGTGGTGTGGGTTACCAGTCGGGTGATGGCTCTCGCCGGCCGGCCGCTGCCTCGGGGATGGGCGCCGGTGCTGGCATGGGCGGGGCTGCGCGGAGCGGTCTCGCTGGCGGCGGTGCTGAGTCTGCCCGTACACCTGGCCGATCGTGACTTGTTGCTCACCCTTACCTTCGGGGTGGTGCTGTTCACCGTCCTGGCCCAGGGACTGACCATCGGGCCGCTGCTGCACCGACTCGGCTTGGTAGAGGATCTTCCCGATCCTTCCCCTTCCACCTTGCCGGTGCTGGGTGACGCTAATCACTCGAAGGGGCCGCGTGCCCCGGAGTCCATAGTACGATTGCTCGCCCAGAATGAAGGGCTCGACGACGCGGAGTTGGCCCGCCTGTTGGAGATGCATGAGGCCCTGTCCGCATCAGCGGGTCACGGCTCGCGTACTCCTAATGCTGAGGATGCGGCGAATGGATCGACGGCTCAGCCAAGGGTGGCGCAAGCTATGGCCCGAGGCTGGTGGGCGCTCGGCGTCGTCCGGCAATTGAGCATGTATCAGCATGTGCATGGCCTCACCGATGCCGATCTGGCGGCCTACCTGCAACTATCCGAAGCCCGCTTGCGTCGCCTGGGCGAACTGCTCACCCGGGCGCCGGGAAGTGAGAGCTACGATCTTCAGGCAACGGCGATAGCCAATGAGGTGGGATGCAATCCGGAGCGCCTGGCCGCGGTGTTGGCCTTCAGGCCGGCTTCGCCGGAGCAACCTCCCCAGCCGTCCTCCGGGTAGGCGTCCCTGATAGCCGATTCCTCGGTGGCTCCAGCCGGCGCCCCGGTATACTGGAGCCGGGCGCCCGATAATGCCGTCGCCCGGCGCCGGTGCCGGCAGGATGTCCGGTTCGCGGCTCATGTTTGGAGCGTTCAGCTCGCGCCATAGAGCGTGAGTGGAGGTAGCAAGTCTATGCGCATTGGTATTGTAGGCGCCGGCACCATGGCGGAAGCGATTATCAAGGGGCTGCTCGCCAAACGGTTGTGCGCCGTCGAAGAACTGGTGGCCAGCGCCCCCCGCGAGGAGCGCCGTGCCTTCCTGCAATATGAGTACGG
>JAICHN010000593.1 GCA_025924845.1 Chloroflexota bacterium
AACCTCGGGTTGAAACTCAAAGTTGGCCAGAATCTTCGGGGCCAGCCGCGCGGCATAGCCGCCAAACCCGGGTTCGGTATAGTCCTGTGGCCGGGGCACGTAGCCGATACAGTCGTTGGCATAGCCCACGACTACCGTATGGCGGTGCGGGCTCCGCTGCTTGATCAACAGCCCGAAGTAGGTGAAGAGTTCGGCCGGCTGAGCCGCCAACACACAGTCGCCCAACCGAAACGCCTGCAACTCCGCCGGCTGCCGACTTGGTGAGTTCCGTAACTTGGCGGTCATCTCAGCCTGCCACTGTCGGTAGAATTCGACGTTCCGCACTACCAACAACCGCTCCTTGCTCAGGTCCATGCCTGCCTCAACCTCTGCGTCGATCCAGGCGCGATCCGGGACCGCCAGCGGCAACTGAACCAGGGAGCCGGCGGCGGCGATGGGGGGCGTGGACGAAAGGGCGATTCCCTGAGCGATAATCGCCGCGGCATCAGCCACTCGACGACCATATTGCTCGACCAGCGGAAAGCCCTCCTCGGCGTTCTTTCCCCACTGCTCGACGTTGATGTCGCCGCACGCACCGTTGAGGAACAGCGTTACCACACCCTCGCCAAGCTGTTCCTCCAACCGGCGGCATGCCGCTCCGGCATAGTCTCCGGAGATCTGTGTGTTCGCCGGCCCGAGGGTGACGGGATGCGCGCTGAAATGCACGACTGCCGCCAGAGTATGTCCTTGAGTATCATCGACGCGGATTACGGTCAGTTCGGGATCAACCAGACCGGTACCCATGGTCTGCACGCGGTTGCTCGCCACGTTCTCCAGTAGCCCGCGACCCGTGCCCAGCCGTGCCGGCCGCAGTGCGGCGGCTGCCTGTTCCACGGCCGTCACCATCAGGTTGGGGAGTTCGGCCACATAGTTCGGGTCGGCCTCGCCCCACCCGATCAGATGGACGGTATTCGGCCCCGAATGGGTGTGGCTGCACGCTATCATGACATGGTCTTCCGCAATCCCCAGGCGATCACGCAAGGCCCGGCGCACCGTCGCCGCGTTGGCCGCGGTGATTCCGACCAGGTCGTTCTCCATGATCACAAACTGATCCTGGTCATGCTCCAGCACCAGCACTCTGCAATACAGCGGGTCATGGACCGAGGTAGAACGACGCCCCAGGAAGGCGCCAAAGCCGCACAACTCCACGCCAATCGGCGGCGTAATGTCGAGCTTCGCCGCTCCCGCCCGTAAATCACTCACGCTGCCTCCTACCTCTACGGTATCGCGCGGCCCACGTCATGCGGACAGCTAAACAATTGAAGCGCATCAAGACCGGTGTGATTGTCCCCGATAGTACTGCTCGTCTACACCCTTGTCAAGTGCTTGCACCTGTTGTCGCGCCGCCTGAAAAGCATGGCTTGACGCCGCCGAACAGCCATGGTATTCTCGCTCGAAGTAGGGAAATTGAAGCGCATCAAATGCTGATTTTGATGTAGGGATACAACCTATACCATGCGTCGCATTCTAGACGAACGTAGTGGAGGAAGAGGAGCGTTATCCATGACCGTTACCACGGCGAAGCTGGCTATTGAGGGCGGTACTCCCGCTAAGCGGCGTCCAGATCCTCCTATGTACCCCGGAGGAATGGCCATCGACACACGCGAAGAAGATGCCGTGCTGAGCCTCTTGCGGAACAAACGTCTGTTCCGCCACTACGGTCCAACGCCCGGGCCCTCACAAGTTGCCCTGTTTGAACAGAGCTTTGCTCGGCACATGGGAGCGACGTATGCACTCGGCGTGAGTTCCGGCACCGCTGCCCTGAGCGCGGCCTTGGTTGGGCTTGGGATCGGGCCGGGCGATGAGGTGATTGTGCCGGCGTATACCTGGATCGCCGACGCGCTGGCGTGCATCGCCATTGGCGCCGTCCCGGTCATTGCCGAGATCGACCATTCCCTTGGACTTGATCCTGAGGATGCGCGACGCAAGATTACACCCTATACACGCGCCCTGTTAGCCGTGCATATGTCGGGCGTCCCCGCCCAACTCGACGCCCTGGGCGCGATCGCCGCTGAAAAGGGGATCCGGCTACTCGAAGATGTTGCTCAGGCTGATGGGGCAAGTTTCCAGGGTAAGCGACTGGGCACCTGGGGGGACGCCGGTGCGTTCAGCCTGCAAGTCAACAAGATCATTACTACCGGTGAGGGTGGCATGGTGATCACCAGTGACCGTGCAGTCTACGAGCGGGCGGCGGCATATCACGATGTGGGGGCCCGAGATGACGAAGGACATCCCCTAGAACAGATGGTACCGGGTGTCAACTGCCGTATGGCGGAACTGCAGGGGGCGATCGGTTTGGTGCAGTTGAGCAAATTGGAAGGGCTGCTGGCCACGATGCGCGCCTATAAGCACCGGATCGTCGCGGCCTTACAGGACATGCCCGGGGTGACTCTACGCACGGTACCCGACCCAGCCGGAGATGCCGCCGTAAGCGTAACCTTCTTCACCGCCGACGCCGAGCGAGCACAGAGGGTCGCGCAGGCGCTGAGGGCGGAGAACATCGGCGCGCGTGTCCTCTACCGCCCCGATGCCGTGGATTACCACATTTATCCTTTCTGGTATCCGGTGCTAAACAAGAAGAGCTTATCGGCAACGGGCTGGCCCTTCGTGCCTCCGCTGTATCAGGGTTCAGTGACCTACGCTCCGGACATGTGTGCGCGAAGCCTCGATCTGTTGGGTCGAACCGTTCACTTGGACGTTAATCCGCTCTATACTGATGAAGACGTAACGGAGATTATTGACGGGCTGCGGAAGGTAACCTATA
>JAICHN010000594.1 GCA_025924845.1 Chloroflexota bacterium
GGTCCGATTTGGACCGTCACCTACTCGGCATGTTCGCCCCATCTAGCGGCATCGGCACGGATGGCATCAAGCACACAACATCACTACCAGAGGACTCGTGATGAGCGAAGCGCGAATACGCAAGAATGACGAGTGGCGGCCGGCGAGCACCAAAGAAAGGCTCGGCATGGCACTGCACGACACGCGCAAAATCCACATCTCACTGGAGATACTGGACATCTTGTGGTCCGAGACCGATGTCCTGCCCGATGAGATCTCAGCGCCGCAGAATATCCGCGAAGCGCTCGGCACCATCCGTGACTGGCTCAAGCAGGTGGAGGAAGGCGAGCTCCGCAGTGCAATGCTGACGACGGGCTATTTCGTAGTCAAGCCCGTGCCCGTTCACGCTCCGACGCCCGATGCGGACATGAGGGAAATACGGCAAGCCGTAGACGTACTGAACAAGCACAACCTTCTGCTGGCCGATGACTAGGCAAGGGAACTGGCAACCGCCCAGTCCCGTACAGCGGGAAATCCTCCACCACCGCGAACTCTTGCAAGAGGTATGGGAGCGGCACGGGAGGGAAATGCACGCGCATGACCGTAGCGTAGAAGAATGGCGCAATGCTCACGGGCACGGCGATGACCGGCGGCCGCCGCGAGAAGTGAAATAATTCCGATCACCCAGCGCGGTCGTCTATGTCTACGTCTAACGCGCCATCGTTCCGCAGTACGGTGCAGACGTGCGACCGTAGACGTAGACGTAGACAACCTGTGGTCACGATCCGTAGCTGTCTCGCTGTCTCGTCTCACTGTCTCTGTTCGCCTGACGTGCAGACACGCGCGAGTTAATAGACAGAGACAACCGGTGAGACAATCACACAGAGTCACTTGTGAACGCGAACGTGAACACCCCTCGCTCCTACGCGCGTACAGGGCACACGGACAAACGTCAGATTTATGACCACATCATGATGGCGGGACGTGTAAGCTTTAGCGAAATGTTTCCATGCCGAGGCTAAGATTGGCGCATTTCGATGTTGTGGAACGCGGGGTTGGCATTTATCGCAATCGGCTATTTTGTGGCTTGGCGCTTTCCGGCTTCACGCGGCGCTGCGGGTATTTTGGCGCTGACCGTTTGCATCGTTATCGGCTACTGGGGCTCGTATTTGAACTATAGGGCGACCAATGATGGCGGTCGTGCCGAACCGTCAAACAATGAGACGGCCCCCGGGGCGAAAGGTCCGCGACATCGGCGGGGGCGACTGGCAGCAGACCACAGGTTCAGAGGAACCATAATTATGAGCATTGTCACGATGCTTGTTGCGCCGATCGATCTTATTAGAATTGCGGTAGTAGCCGATGATCCGCAAATACTTTACGGCACTCCCGCCTCTGGCAATGTGGAGTCGAGCTGGGGCGGAGTGGGGGTAATGGGTTTTCCGCTTAGAGCAGGAATGACCGCCTCTGCAACCTTCCGAACATCTTATCCGGACTTGAGATACCTCAACTCAAGCTTCGCCCTGGACGTTAATGGAGCCTCTTGCATCGGCCCATACGTGGCAAGATATACTTTTGTAACTAGATAGGTGTGCCGCGATTCTGGCTCGGACGGGCCGGCGCTTTGGTGCCGGGCTGGTCTATCCGGTTTCGGGGATCCAGGGTCGTCCCTGGACGGCGCCGGTGAGGGCGTCGAGTGCGCCGATGCCGTGGCGGGCGGTAGTGGCGAGGTATGACCGGATCGCGCAGAATTCTTCCGCGCCGGCCATGGAGCGGATGCAGCCGGAGATCTTGATCCGGAGCTTGCTCATGCGAATCGCCTGCTCAGCCGGGTTATTCGTGAACGGGACGCGCAGGTCGCGGGCGAACCGCAGGTAGTCGCCCTCGCGGGACTGCATCCGGGTGGCGAGCGCGTGCCGTTTCTCCTGGAGCTTGCCGTGCCGGCCGGCGTTGAGGGCGATCCCGGTCGCGGCGGCCTTGCGGTACCAGTCCTCGTGCCCTGCCAGGATCTCCGGGCTGATGGCGGCCTGGCCAGCGTCGCGGGCGGCCTCGGCGGCCTTGTTCAGGGCCAGCAGCGCGTCGATGGCCTGCTGCGCCCACGCCCGGTCCAGCTCCGCGCCGGCCTCGGTGACCGCGACCAGCTCCCGCAGCACGTGCGCACCGCACAGTGCGTGGCCCGCGACGTTCTCGAAGGTGTCATACGGCTTCCACGCGTCATGGACGGCGATGCCGGTGAAGAACGGCAGCACCCCGGCGGCCGTCATCCCGTCCTTCCCGCGCCTGGCGTGCACGGTGACCAGCACGAACTTCCCCCACGAGGCGGAATGGACCCAGGCGAGCCTGCCGGCGGTGCGGAACCCGGTCTCATCGAAGTGCACGACCTCCGCGCTGATGAGGTACTCCTTGATCGCTGCCAGCGCGGGGGCGAGCAGCCCGGCCGTCTTCCGCGCCGCGGCGGCCAGGGCGCCGGGCGAGGGCGCGCAGCCGAACAGCTCGCCCAGTGCCCGGCAGGCGCGGTCCCTCGACAGGAACTGGCCGTGCCACAGGTAGATCCCGGTTCCCGTGAGCCGGGGCCCGTACTGCACCGGAGCGGTCACCCCGTCCGGGGCCTGCGCCTTCGTCTCGTGCCCGCAGCCGCAGAGCAGGGTAAGCACCTGGTGTTCCGTGGTCTTCGCCTTCACCGGCGGGATGTCGATGACCTGCCGCCGCTCTACCGCGGTCACCGTGGCGCCCTTCAGGCGCTTCCCGCAGCAGCCGCACTTCGCCGGTGATGCCGCTCACCGAAA
>JAICHN010000595.1 GCA_025924845.1 Chloroflexota bacterium
CCGCCGACATCGATCGTGCTACCCGAATGACCGTGTGTGGCCGAACCAAGCGGGCCCGGCGACCCGCGCTCCTAAAATTCGTACTCGCCCGCAGGGCTCCGGCCGGCGATGGTCGTGGTACCGCCTGGATCACCAAACTCCGGTGCGCCGGCGGTACGCACCAGGCTTGACAGGGCCCGGTCTCCTGCGTATGCTCTGAGGCAACGGTTCCGGTTTCGATTGCTGACTGTGGTCAGGCTACTCGGGAGTCGCGGTATGTCGCTCTCGCTCAATCAGATCCGCTATGGACGGACTGATCCGCCGCCCGCCCGGCATCGGCTGCGCGCCGGGCCGCTCACCGCGTTGCTGGAGGACGCCGATCTGCGCCGCGTGCGCTTCGGCGACATCGAGGTGGCGCAACGAATCTACTTGGCGGTGCGTGACGAGGTCTGGAATACCATTCCGGCCCGGTACAACGACTGGCAACTGGATATCTCCGCCGATCACTTCACGGTCGGTTTCACCGCCGTCCATCGCTACGGTGACATCGACTTCTCCTGGCGTGGGGAGATCACCGGTACCGCTGAAGGCGTGATCAGCTATACCATGAACGGCTTCGCGGGGTCCGACTTCCGTTACTGCAAGATCGGTTTCAATGTGCATCACCCACCGCGCGGCGCCGTGGGACGGCCTTTCCAGGCCCACACGCCGGACGGCTCCATTGAGGGCGTACTCCCGGCGCGTATCGCCCCCCAGCTTTTCCAGGACGGTCACCTCACCGCCATGTTTGCTCCCTACGATAGCCTGATCCTGGAGCCGCGTGAAGGCATCACCGTGCGCTTCGACTTCACAGGTGACCTCTTCGAGATGCAAGATCACCGCAACTGGACCGACGGCAATTTCAAGAGCTACGGTACGCCGCTCTCCGTTCCGTTCCCCATGACTGCCCACGTGGGCCAGACTCTCTACCAGGGAGTGAGGCTCCAGGTCAGCGGCCCGGCCCCCACCCCACCCGCCGAGGAGAGTGTACACCGTCTGACTATCGGCAGGCCGAACGGGAGGCATCTCCCCCCGATCGGCACCTGTACGGCGAGTCACGGCGGTACGTTGTCCGAACGCGA
Organism: Chloroflexota bacterium; assembly: GCA_025924845.1. The sequence goes on from JAICHN010000595.1 coordinate 1,101, forward strand.
GGCCGCCCTGCTCCGGGCCCTGCGCCTGGATCATCTGAGAATTGACCTGCATCTCGACCAGCCGGGCTGGGAGGATGAACTTCGGCGCGCTGCCACAATCGCCGAGTCGCTTGGGTCCGGGCTCGAGCTTGCCCTCTTCGTGACCGACGATACGGACACAGCGATCGGCGAGTGCGCCGCCCTGCTCCAGGCGCTGTCCCTGACTCCCGCGCGGGTGCTGGTATTCCAGGACAGCGGCGGACGAAGCGTCGTGGCGGGGTCGACCCCCGGAGGCCTGGTCCGTCGCGTACGCGAACGCCTGCGTCCTCTGCCGGCGGACCTTCCCCTGGCGGGCGGCACCAAGCAATTCTTCGCCGAAATTAACCGCGATCCGCCCGAAACGGACGCGATGGATGCAGTGGTCTTTTCGATCAACCCCCAGGTTCATGCTTGCGACGACACCTCGCTGATTGAGAACTTGGCCGCGCAGGCTGATGTGGTGGCATCGGCGCGTGCCCTTTGCGCGGATCGGCCGATCGTGATCAGCCCGGTATCGTTCATCGGCCACGATGGACCCTACGCGGCCGGGCCGCCCCAGCCCGGCGATCTGCCGGGCAACGTGGACGTACGTCAAGTATCACTCTTCGGGGCGGGCTGGACGGCAATCAGCGTGAAGTATCTGGCCGAAAGCGGCGCCGCTTCACTGACGTACTACGAAACCACCGGCCGGCTTGGTCTGCTCGAAACGGATGATGGCCCAGCACTGCCGGATCGATTCCCCTCCGAACCGGGCACGGTGTTCCCGCTCTACCACGTCTTCGCGGATCTGGCGGAATGGAAGGGAGCCGAGTTGCCGGCGGTACAGACCGATGACTCCCTTGCCGTGGACGGACTGGCCGTGCGCGACGACGCCGGCATGCATCTCCTGGTCGCCAACCTGACCGAGCAGCCGCGAACGGTGACGATTGGGCCGTTTACCGGTCGGCAGGCGCGCGTGCGCCTGCTGGACGAAGAGACCGCGCTACAGGCCATGCGGGATCCTGTCCGCTATCGAACTAACGGCCTCGAAACGGCGCTGATCGATGGGCGCCTCCGCCTGGTGCTGGGGCCGCTGGCGTCGGCGCGCATCGACGAAATCAATGTGCCATGAAATGGGACCTCCGACCGCGACCCGAGGTTCCATTTCACCGGAAATGAGGATGGTGGGTGGCGGGAATCCGCTGCCCGGTAGCCTGGAGAAGAGAGGGATGAGATGATCAGGCGAACCTTTGCGATGCGGCTCAAGCCCGGCGCCCTGGCTGAATACAAGCGCCGGCATGACGAGATCTGGCCCGAATTGGTCGAGGAGATCAAGCGCTGCGGGATCAAAAGCATGACCACCGTGGTGGATGGTTCGCTGCTGGTGCTCTTCTCCCAGATCGAGACGGAGGACGCCTGGGACAAGCTCTGGCACTCCGATGTACACATGCGCTGGGGTGAGGTAATGGAGCCGCTGATGGCCTTCGGCGACGACGGCATCGTGGAGTCCAGAACCCTCGATGAGGTATTTCATCTGGAGACCTGATCCCGGTTGCCGCATAGCACGCGCAGTCTATGGAGGAGGCGAGGCAAGGCAACCGTTATTCGCCGGGCGATCGCCGGCTAGAACCGCTCGGTCTGAATCAC
>JAICHN010000596.1 GCA_025924845.1 Chloroflexota bacterium
GGTCTCCAGGCCCGCTTGGTTCTGCCACGGGTTGTCCGATAAGACGCGGCTGCCGCCTGGGCCACGGCGGGCCTGGAGACCCGCGCTCCTACACGCGCCTTCAGGATGGGGCAGCCTACCACAAAACGTCGATACGCCCGGTGATTGGCGCGGCATTGACGCGGAGGCGCGCCTCCCCTATCCTGAATGGGCGATCCCCCTAGGCCGAAGTGGCGGAACGGTAGACGCGGCGGTCTCAAAAACCGTTGAGGACAACCTCGTGTGGGTTCGAATCCCACCTTCGGCACCCCCGCCCGCGCCCACCCTTAACCGACAATGCAGGACATATACCGGCGTCATGCCGCAAGGAAAAAGTCATGGATGGAAAAAGACGCATCAATCCTCAGAACCCGGCCCGCCAGATCCGAGGACGCAAGCTGAAAAAGCACCTGCGGACTCCCCTCGTCCTGCCTCGGCCGGCCGCCAATACGGCGGCCGCGAAGGCCGAAGGATCCGAGGACAAGTAGCGTCTCTTCCGTCATCGGCGATCATTGAAATTGGGAGGCGCGGCGGCTTTAGCCGCAACGTCCCTTGCCATGACCCTTCAGTGTCAGGATCTTCCTTTACGCGGATCAGATAGCTGCCGATTACGGGGTACGCCCTAATACCGCCTCGACGGTCGCGAACACCTGGCGGACCGGTATATCGATCATGCAGGCCGGTTGCCCGTACGGACATTCGGCGGTGGCAAGCAGATTGTAGCATGGGCTGCATGCCAGGCCGCGGCGAATGACCACCGCGGGCTGCCCGGCCCGTGGAGTCGGCCCATAGATCCTTGGATCGGTCGGGCCGTAAATGGAGACGGTAGGGCGACCCAGTGCTACCGCCATGTGCAGCGGTCCGCTGTCGCCGCTGATCACCAGATCGCAGCGGTCCAGTACGGCCAGAAGCTCATCGATAGTAGTCTTGCCGGTCAGCACCAACGGTTCGTGTTGCATGCGGCGGCATATATCCTCACTGATCGCCGCTTCGGCGGCCGATCCGGTAAGCACGACCTTTGCCCCCCATTCCCCGATCAGCCGATCGGCCAGGGCCGCCCAATGCATGGGCGGCCAGCGTTTGGCGGAGCCGTTCACGGCGCCGCCGTGAATGCCGATCAGCAGGTCGCCCTGCCGCACCCCCAATTCGTCCAGCCGCGCCCTCATGCGGGCCGCCGCTTCGTCCGGGGCGGTCAGGGTAGGGATGCGCGGTGTCGCGGACGCTCCGGCCTCCGCCGCTAGATCCAGATCCCAACGCACATCATGCCGTGGACGATCGAAACGTCGGCCCGGCACGGGGTTGGTGAACATGAATGGGTAGCTCTCGCGGGCATAGCCGATGCGGAGGCGGGCGCCGCTCGCGAAGGCCAGGAGGCTGGCCATCAGGCCGAAGAGGCTCACGCAGAGGTCGAACCGTTCGCGACGAAGGCGCACCGCCATGGCCAGAAAATCGGCATAGACCGCGCGATGGAGCAGATTGCGCGGCACGCGGATGCGGTTGGTATCAAGGGTGAGGATCTCGTCGACATAGGAGAATCGGCGCGCGATGGGCGCGGTATGGGGCAGGGTGAACATGGTGATGCGGGCCCGCGGAAAACGCTCGTGCAGTGCCTCCACCGCCGTCATCGAATTCACCACATCGCCCAGGAGATCGAGGCGAATGACCAGAATCTTCCGCACCGATGCCGGATCGGGAGGGCTCAATCGCCGCTCCCAACGCAGTAAGCGCGCGCCTACCCCCAGGCCGGTGAAGATCACGAACAGCACGGCCTGGATCGCGTGGATAATCTTCCGCTTAATCAGTCGTTTCAGACCCATATGTCCTTTCCGGGAGCGCCGCGCGCGCCGCGTGTATCACCTCTTCTACACTGATCGCCCGCATACAGGGCGGGGGACCAAAGCCGGCCGGCTCCAGCGCGCACCAATCGAGCCGCCGACAGGGCCGGCAGGGAAGATCCGCCGTTACGACGCGGTGACGCGACGTATCCCCCCAGGGACCGAACTGGGCCGGATCGGCGGGTCCGAACAATGCTACACTCGGCGTGCCTGCCGCCGCGGCCAGGTGCAGTGGGCCGCTATCCACGCCCACCACCACGGCGGCACGAGACAGCAACGCCTCAAGTTCGGTCCACTGAAGCGCTCCGGCCAGATTGATTGCGGCGCTCGGCAACAGGTCACATACCTGTTGGGACAGGGCGTGTTCCGCCGCCGAGCCGGTCACCGCGACGCGCGCCCCCAACTCGTGAGCCAGGGCGGCGCCGACCGCCGCCAAGCGCGCGGCGGCCCATGCGTTGAGCGGTGAGCCGGAGCCGGGCTGAAGCACCACGAGCGGCGTATCGCCCGCGCCCGCTTCGCTGAGCAGGCAATCGACCATCGCGCGCTCCTGGTGACCCGCATCGGTAGGCAACGGGTGGGCTGCCTCTTCATCCAGATCTCGGCCCAGACAACGCGCGGCGACCGCGGCCAGAGCCAGGGACTCGGCTGCCGCGTGCTTGGCCGGGGTCTGGGGAATAGCCAGAGTAAGGAACGGCTCCGTCTCCGGCACGGCGTAGCCGATGCGTATGGGGATGCCGGCCAGCGCGGCCAGGAGGGCGCCCCACCAGTGATCGGGACGGGCGATAATGGCCATCGTGTATCGCTCACGCCGGATCAGGCGCGCATAGTGGAGGAGCAGCCAATAGCGCAGAATGCGGGGCAGGTGAGCGCGGCTGAAGCCGGGGAAC
>JAICHN010000597.1 GCA_025924845.1 Chloroflexota bacterium
CACCCGCCGTTGCCCACCCCCCCGGTGTGGGCAACGGCTCTTGTTCAGCACACCGCCCGCCTTCAGCGCACCGTGAAGAAGCTTCCGGCGCCACGCCCAAACCCCTCGGGGAAGTAGGACTGTTGGATGGTCGTGGGAAGGGTGTGGAACGTACCCTTCGTATTCAGATGGATCAGGTAGGTGTACTGGTACGTACCGGCCGGGAGATAGCCGAGGAACAGCACGGTACGGTTATCGCGCAGGTCAGTATGCGTGACGTACCAGGTGAGGTCATTCGTGCCGGGTGGGATGGTCGACTTGTTCTGAACCTGGGCCAGTTGGCTGGTGGTCTTCAGGCTTGTATCCACCGATTCGGCCCCGGCCGGCAGCGGATCCTCCAGGGTGAGGTAGAACAGATCCTGAGGCGCGGTGACGGTCAGTCGCACGCGAATGGTGCTTCCCAGGGCGGCGCTCTTCCCACCCTTGGTCAGATACTTCCGGGTCACCCCGACTCCCGCTGCCGCGGGGGCAATCTTGTCCACCGGACGATAGTATTGCAGCCTCACCACGTAGTGCAGTTGCCCATGACCGGGCAGGTTGTCGCGTCCGATGCCGATTCGCTGCGTGCTGCCCGCCGGCACTTGCGGCCCCAGCGGTTTGCTCAGCGTGCGCTTCGTGGTGAGGTTCGTGCTGGTCACGGCACCGCTGCCCCAGAGGCTGCCGTTGAGCTTGACGGTGTAGTGGTAGTTCGCGTTCAGTTCGCCGCTTTGCATGATGTAGTCCGCCAGACCGGTCAGCGCGCCGGCCGTGGCCGTGGAGCTTTCCCAGGCGTTGGCGGTACGCGCCGCCATGATCCAGCGCACGGCATTGGCGATCAGCGGATTATGCGGATCGATGGTCAGCAGCGCATCCAACACGTTGGCGGTGGTGGTGATGTCGGAGTCGAGGGCGCCCCAATCGTAGCTCCCCTCCTCCCAGTGCGCGGAGGCGCCGCTCACCTTGGCGGCGCCGATCAGATCGGCCAGCAAAGTATGGGCCTGGGCGGTCGCGTCGGCCGTATGCTGGGCGCTCAGCGCCACGGCGAGGTCCGCTTCGGCGAAGCGATCCAGCAGATAGCGGGCCGTGAACAGTTCACCGGCCAGGGTCGCCACGGCGGCGCCGCGCCCATAGCGGGTGACGGCGTAGACGATCTCCGCCTGCAGATTGGCATCATAGTCGGTGCCCGCGTTGAGGGCGGCCGGGCTTTGCGCGTGGCTCACGAGATAGGCGACGGCATTGCTCAGCACGGTGGCGTTCACCACGTAGCCCTGGTCACGGACCACGGTGAGGGCGCGCACGACATAGACGGTGAGATAGGGGTCGCTGGTCGGGTCGTCGATCCACCAGCCGAATCCGCCGTCGCCGTGCTGCATCTGATAGAGTTGCTTCACTTGATGGGCAATGGCGTCGGGCAATCCGGCCCGCTCCTTGGCGGTGAGCACCGAGGCGCGCGCGGGCAGGCGCCCCAGTTCCGCATAGCCCTGGGCGCGGGCCGCCAGATCCAGGCTCGAATCGTAGGGATAGTTGGCCAGGAAGTCGGCCCCCACCCGCAGCCCGGCCGCCAGGGTGGGTTCCAGAGTAACGGTCAACGAGCCCTCGTTGGGCTCGATCCCGGCAGGCACCTTGACTGCCTCCTGGGTGTTAGCCCCGGCGTCACCGGCCGTCGCCACATACTCGGGAGTGCTGTTCTCCCGCACGGGGAGGGCAAGCTGTACGGCGTCATTGGTGGCCTGGTCGGCGGTGTCGATCGCCTGCACCTGCACGGTTGCCGTGCCCAGCGTAGTAAGGCGGATCGGCCAGGTCACGTCCCGCTCGGCGCCGCCCGCAAGCTGGATGGTCCGGGTAGCTGCCTGGCCCAATGGCGCGGAAGTTGCGCCGTCGGCCAGGAGCAACCGCACTGAAATCGTCATGGTGTGCCCGGTGGTATTGTTCGCCGTTGCCCCTATCATCGCCGTGTCACCCAGGGTAAAGAAGCGGGGCAGCAGGGGGCGGAGCACCAGATCCTTCGTGGCGGTCAGGTTGGTGGTCGCGGTGCCGACCAGGGTCTTCACGCTGATCCCCTGGGCCAGGACATGCCAGGTGGTCAAATTGTCGGGCAGCGGCACGCGTGCCAGGGCGTTCCCCTGGCGGTCGGTGATGACGGCGGCGTTCCAGTAAGCCGTATCGGCGAAGTTGGTCCGCACGCTGATCCCAGGGCCGCTTGCCTTGCTCTCCGCGTGGTCGGCCCCCGCCACCGGGGTGGCACTAGGAGCAACTCCCCCCGACGCGCCGATCGCGTTGCGAAATTGTGGCTGTGCCGTGGGTAGGGGCCGTTTGGTCAGCAACTGCTCGGGACTGATATTCAAGGTGTCCGAGGTATAGACGCCCAACTCGCGGAGGCCATAGAAGGTATCGAGCAGATCGGCGCCGTTCCCGCTGTCGCCCGCCAGGGCCAGCGCCGCCTGGTCCACCACGCCGAGCGAGAAGCTGCCCTGTACGGGCTTCCCATTTGCGCCGACCGCGTGGATATGCAGCGGCACCGTCTGCCCCGGCGCCACCCGCGCCTTGGGGGCGCCCACGCTCAGCCGGATCGCCCGCTCCTTAGAATCGACATGGATGCGGGCGTATCCCATGCGCCACACCGGTGGTATGCCGCTCGGTCCGGCGCCCTGCTCCACCACCACGCTGACGTAGGTATCGGGCAGATAAGAGGCAGGGATGGGGAAATCGAGCGTAGGGCCG
>JAICHN010000598.1 GCA_025924845.1 Chloroflexota bacterium
CCGCCTAACTTAGCAATTATGGGATGACTGGTGGCGGCGCCGAAACCGGCGCCTCCACCTGACTGCCCTATTCCTTCACGACCACTGGCGATCCCAGCTACGCTGCGAGTCCCATTCCGGGGTCGGCGCGAACAGGCCGGGATCATCGGGGATCAGATGTTCCTGGACGGCGTCCATATTCAACTCGAAACCGAGTCCCGGCCCGTCCGGGACGGGGATATAGCCGTTCTGGATGATCGGCTTGGGCACCCCGTCGATAAAGTCATCCCAGAACGGCACCTCGGCGAAGTGATGTTCCAGGGCGATGAAGTTCTCGGTGGCGGCGGCGCAGTGAACGCTCGCCATGGTGCTGATCGGCGTGCCCGCCATATGCATCGCCATGCTGATCCCATACTCCCGCGCCAGATCGCCAATCTTCTTCGTTTCGAGAATACCTCCGCTCGTCGCCAGATCCGGATGCACGACATTGACTCCGCGCGCCTCGATCAAGGGACGGAAGCCTTCCTTGCCGAAGATATCCTCGCCCGTGCAGACCGGCGTGTGCAAGGCCCGCTCGATCTGGACCCACGTATCGGTGAATTGCCAGGGCACCAGGTCCTCCAACCAGGCGAGGTGGTATGGCTCCAGGGCCTGGCCGAGGCGAATGCAGTCATCGACCCCGATATGGCCGAAATGATCGGCGGCAATTGGTACTTCGTCGCCCACCACGGCGCGTACCTGCTCGACGTACTCGCGGATCAGGGCGATGCCCTGGCCGGTCAGCCGGATATGGGTGAAAGGATGCATGATCTGCCGGTTGCCCAACATGTGCTCCAGCCGATCCGCGGCATCGCCGGGCAGCATGCCTTGGGGCCAGGACAGGGCGCCCTTGATCCCGATCAGCGATTGCACGCCGAGGTCCATCTTGAGCATGGTATAGCCGCGGGCGAGACGATCCGCCAGCTTGTGGCCCATGGCGGTGCCCGTCAGCTCGTTAGGCGTGTCGCAGTACATGCGCACTCGGTCGCGGAACAGACCGCCCGCCAGCATGTACGCGGGCACGCCGTAGGCCTTGCCCGCCAGATCGAGCAGCGCCATCTCGACCGCGCTGACTCCGCCGCCTTGCCGTCCATGTCCGCCGAACTGCTTGATCTTGCGGAACAGCCTATCCACGTTGCAGGGGTTTTCGCCCAGGAGGCGGCTCTTCAGGGTCAGCGCATAGCTTTTGGCCGCCAGATCGCGCACCTCGCCGTAGCCGCATAGCCCCTGATTAGTATCGATGCGGATGATCGTGAAGTGCCAGTGATCCCAGCCCACCGTGGCCGTACGGAGGTCGGTGATCCTGAGGTCGCTGGGGTGCGAGGTGGTGCGGACGCGGTCCTCGGGCCGCGCTGTCTTACGTGGTTGCGCAGTGGCCACGTTCAGACCCCTTCCGCCGTGATCCATGCCTGGAAATCCGCCTCGATATCCTCACGCCACACTGATACATCGATCTCGCCGCTGGTATAGGCGCCCTCGGCCAGGCGAAGCTTACCAAACCGATCGCGCACGCGGATCGCCTCGCTCTGCTCGACCACTTCCTGGACCAGGTGGGGCGGAATGACAATCACCCCGGTCGGGGTACCCAGCACCGCGTCACCGGGCAGCACGGAGACGGCGCCGATTCGTATAGGGACGTTGATGCCATCCAGAGTGGCATCGGCGATCGCGGTCGGATCGACGCCGCGCATGAAGAAGTTCACCTCGGTCAGCGTCATCAGCCCTTGATAGTCGCGGATGCCGCCATCGATCACGGCGCCGGCGTGTGTCCTGCCGCGCACGGCGGTGCCGAGGTTATCGCCGATCACCGTGCCGTCCTTGATTTTGCCGAAGATATCGACCACCATCACGTCGCGCTCTTGCAGAGTCTCGATGATCCAGGAGTTCTGGCCACCGCTGCCGCCTCGGCCCTCGGCCAGTCCGGTCTGTTGCACGGCATCATGATAATCGAGACGATGAGGGATAAACCGCGCCGTCACGGCGCGCCCGACCAAGATCGTACCAGGATGGGTTTGCCGCCAGTTGCCCTCGAACTGCCGATGATAGTCGTGGGCGCGCAGCACGCTCCAGGCTTCTTCGGTGGTGACGGCCTTCATCCGTTCGAGCAGGTGATCGGGAACGCGCGGCCGGCCATCGGGAAAGCGGTCGAAAGGATTGAGCTGGGTAAGGGCGATCAGGTCTTCCCGGGAAGGTTGAATCCGCATGCTGGTCCGCTCCTCATTCACCGAAAAATCTCACGAATTGGGCCGTCGGCACGTTTACAAGATAGAGCACAACGCGATGGGCGCGATGGGCCGGGGCCGTGACGACACGGTAAGGGTGTGTACTCAGGATGAGCAGAAAACCATTCGAGCAGATCGTGACCGAGCATGGACCGACCGTGCTGCGGGTGTGTCGCGCCATCCTCGGCCCACACGAGGCGGATGACGCCTGGTCGGAGACGTTTCTGGCCGCGCTGCGCGCCTACCCGGAGTTGCGGCCGGACAGCAATATCCAGGCTTGGCTGGTCACGATCGCCAAGCGCAAGGCCATCGACCAACACCGATCCCTGGCCCGCCATCCACTCCCGGTCGCCGAGATCCCCGAACGGGCCTCGAACGAAGCGCCGTCTGCGGAACCGGATGACGAACTATGGGCGGCGCTCAACGCCTTACCGACCAAACAGCGCGAGGCGATCGCCTATCACCACATCGCCGGTCTGCCCTACGCCGAGATCGCC
>JAICHN010000599.1 GCA_025924845.1 Chloroflexota bacterium
CGGGAAGGGCATCATGTGGTAGTGGGAGGCCGGGGACCGCGGTCGCGGGGGCACTCCCCGGATGAGATGGACCACATCCGGCCGCAGCCGCTCGTCCCTGCCTTGCGACCGCAGTCGCAGGTTCATCCTCCTGGTCGCGGCTCCGTCGGTATCGAGGGCGGGGGGCGTCAGCGGCGCCAGAAGCGACCGCCCGATTGCTTGGTGGGTTCGCGAGGCACCGCCTCGCTGCCGATGCCTGCCAGAAACTCCGCGATCTCAATGACGTTCCGACTGATCGGCGCGTCCTTGGCGCTAAGCACGAAGGGTGTGCCGCTGTTCGCCGCGTCGGTAGCCCGTTTCCCATCACTCACCACGCGCCACTTGAGCGGCTGCTTCAGAAATGCCTCCAACTCCTTCAGGTGACCAGGGGGCACGCTGTTGGCGCGCATCAAGACGGGGATGATCTTCTCCATGTCGTAATTGAGGAGGCGGGCCACGCGGAGAAATGAGTTGAGGTTTTTCATGGCGGGTAGGTCGGGACCGATCGGGACCAGGATCAAGTCCGCCACCTCGAGGATGGCCAGTACGCGCTCATCGTAGCTGGGCCAGGTATCGACCAGGGTAAAGCGGAATTGCTGCCTTAACAGGCCGAGAATGCGCTGCAGATGCTCGCCGCGGACGCCATCCCCTTCTTCAGGGCGCAGGGGAGCGAGCAGCACCTTGAGACCGGTGGAGTGGGTGACCATCATTTCGAGAATGAGGTCGATGGTCAGTTGTTCGACATCGCCGATCAACTGGAGAATGGAGTGGGTAGGCTGTACTTCGAGAAAGATCTCCAGGCTGCCGAAGCTGATATTGCCGTCCACCAACGCCGTCGCATGTCCCAGTTGCTGCAAGGCTACCGCCAGATTGACGGCCAGTGATGAGCAACCCACTCCTCCCTTGGGGCTGAACAGGGCTATTACCTTGTGGTCCTGAGAAACTAACGGCTCAACACGCGGGCCGAGCGGTTGAAGGCCGCTTCGGCTAGGCGGATGAATGATCGGTGCGGCTCCGGCGCTCACCGGCTCGGTGCGCACTTCCTGAATGGCCGAAGCCAGGGTAGACAGTTCAAACGGCAAGCGGAGCACTTTTCGGGCGCCCGCCGCCGAAGCCAGGGCCATTATGTCCGCCGTGGTGTTCGCGGCGTAGCCGATAATGATTGCATGAGGATAGGCAACCTGCACGCGCCTCGCGTAGGCCAGGCGCTGGTCGGGGTCGGCATCCAGACCCACCAACAATAGATCGGGCCCAGTCCATCCGGCGTGCGCGGTCAACGCCCGGTCAGGCGCCAGCATTCGCGTATTATAGTCTGGGTTGCCCGCCAGCACCGCCATGATCTGACGGGACGCCACCTGATTGCCCTCAATGACTACGACTTCCAAATCCGCGCCGGCTCCAATCGTCCACTATTCCACGATCCACGCAGACCCATCCTACACCATGCCCGGCGGCTCGCGCTACCAGTACTTACTGACAGTGTACGGTCTATCCACAATTATGGATGTGGAGCGCGCGCGACGAACGCCAATGCCCCCGCGGTGGGCGGCGGCACGGCCTCGAAGTGAGCGCGCACCCACGCCACATACGAGGCATCATCGTGCAATTTTCGGGTGAGCAATATTGCCTTGACGCGCGGATTATCGGTCGCCCCAATAACTACCGGAAGGTCGAGATAGCCCGAGTTGTAACGAACGATCGAGGTATCGGTGAGAGCGGAAGGCACCAGGCGGTTGGCGGCCACGGCAAGCTCCTGGTCGTCCGCCACCACCAGATCGTTTGGCCCACTGTGCTCCGCCAGCCACCCTGCTTGCGCGGCGGTGACTGGATTGACGTTGGTAACAAAGGCGTTACGATCGTGATCGAGCACCACGGGTAGCCATAGCAGGTAGACGATAGCGGCAATCACGGCTACCGCCACGAAACCCAGGCGACGGAGCGAAAGAGCGCGCTTGGTTTGCGGCGCCGCCGCGACAAGGCCGCCCAGGGCGGCGAGCGGTGCCAGAAGCACGGTTAGATGGTGGATGAAGAGAGGCTGATAATCGATCATGCTCCCTGCCGTGGCCAGGAGCCACACCAGGGGAAGGAGCATCAGGATGCGTTTGCCCAACGCGGCCGTCGCTATGCCGGCGGCGGCCATGGCCACCAGGCCCGGATCCCATCCCAGGAAGGTATGGAACATATTTAGGTTGCCGCCCTTGGTGAAGTTGACCTCGGAGGCCCGCAAGTGGAAACGGATCACCTGGTCATACTGCACGGCTGGATCGAGGAGGAGAAAGAACACGGCAATCGGGATCGCGAAAGCGGCCAGGGCCAGGGCGGCGTCGGTGACGATCCGCCGTAGCCAGGCCGAGCGCGGCTCGGGCGGCGGCGCCAGAAGCAGGGCCAGGGCAATGGGCGCCGCGTCCCCAACGGCCAGCAGTTTGGACAAGGTGGCGGCGGACAGCAAGAGGGCGGCCGTGATTAACCAGCGTCGTTCGGCCAGGCGGGCATAGCGCACGCTTGCCGCCACCGCCAGGCTGCCAAAGCCCAACATCGGCGCTTCCGCCTCGATAGCCCGGGCCGCGATGACGAACCCGGGTGAAAGGGCCAGCAAGGCGGCTCCCAAGAGGGCCGACCATCGCCCTCCGATTTCCCATCCCACCCAGGCCACGCCCGCCAGTGCCATCAATCCACAGCCCAGCGTGTAGAGATGACCCGCTCCCGCGCTGCCGCC
>JAICHN010000600.1 GCA_025924845.1 Chloroflexota bacterium
CCGACGGCACGGTGACGGCAGCGGGCGAAGGGATCGCGGCCTGGCCCGAACTCCTGACCCGCCTCCACGATGCCGGCTACAACGGGTTTCTGTCCCTGGAGCCGCATCTGGCCGAGGGCGGGCGCTTCGGCGGCTTTAGCGGGCCTGCCCGTTTCCACCATGCCTCGCAGGCTTTGCAGGGGCTGTTGAAAGGGATGGGGTGGGCGCATTCGTGACAGCCTGATCGGACAACTCGGAGTCGCCGGCTTCCTCGCCAAGCTGTAGGGTAATCTGCCGATTCGGGAAGACTGCATGCACTTCCAGGCGCCCGCCGAGCGTCTCGACGTAGCGCCGTACGGTGGAGAACAGCAGATCGTCCTTATGTTCAATCTTGGAGACATTTGGTTGCGATGTATCCCAGGCTCGTGCCAAATCCTCTTGGGATATGCCTAGTTGTTCACGCATCTCTTGCAAGGTCAAGACGGCTCCCATAATGCGCTTCTCTTCAGACACACGAGCGATCCGTTCCGGATCGCTCGACTTCGCGCGAATCTCCGCCCATTTCCGATGGCCGCTCACGATAGTTCCTCCTTTGTGAGTTCATCGAGATAATCGTCATACAATCTATCGGCTTCAGGGATCATCTCCTTGTACCATTCGCGCCACCGATCCGTTTTGTCGCCACCAATCAGCAGAATCGCCGTACGACGAGGATCGAATATGAACAGGATCCGGAGATTGCCGCCTCTGGGGCGAAGTTCCTTCATGTGGCCGTGACGGGAGGTCTTTATCGTGTCCACGAAGGGGCGGTCCAACCCTGGACCTTTCTCCTCCAACCACTCTATGGCTGCGTCAACCCTTATCTGGAGGTTCTCTTCCAGATCCGCATACCAGTCCGCAAACTGATCCGTGCCCTCAACCTCCCACATACGGGAGAGTATAACCTGTTGGTTATTCCCGGTCAAAGAGCCATGGGTGTGCTAGTGCATTGATGGTGCCTAAATTTAGCCCTTGCCCTACACCTCCAGGATCTCCTATCTTGAGCAGCATGGAACTACTTTTTGCCCGTGCTCGCCGAGTCATTCCATGAGGCGGACGGAGCGCAGTGGCGGCATCGACCTTCTGGGCGCCGCGCTGCTCGTCGTGTCGCTGCTCATCCTTGCTTTTCTCTGGCACGGCGCGGTGTCCGACCCCGGCTTGGTGGTTGGGCACTGGCAGCCCGCTCCGGCGGCCCGCTAGTCCGTGAGTTCCGGCGAGGCGCCCTCACCCGCGCCTACGCCCTCGCGATACCCTCTGGCTCTGGTGTATGTGTGCCTAGCGCTGATCGTCGGCCTCTGGGGCGCCTCGCAAGGGCTGCAACCCTGGCTGCTTGGCATGGGGCTGCCGGCGGCAATCATCGGTTGGCGGCACGGCGGTTGGCGGCTGACCGTGCTGGTCCTGATTTGCCTCCTGGCGATGGGCGCGGGTGGTTGGCGCTTCGTGCGAACCGCCTATCACGACAGCCCAGCCGAAGTCGGCCATTATGTGGGGCATACCGTAGAGATTACCGGTGTGATCGATGGTGAAGGGCAAACCGCCGGCTTGGGCGAGAATGTGCCGGTCTCGGTGGAGCAGCTTGTGGTGGACGGTAAGACCATGCACGCCCAGGGGCGCATCCTGGTTCATTATACCGGCCCTCAAGCGATGGAATATGGCGACCGTCTGGCCTTGAGCGGCGATCTGGAGCAGGCGGACAACCCGCCGGGGTTCGACTACCGAGCCTACCTTGCCGGTCAGGGCATTCATGCCGTGCTGAGCTTCCCGCGGCTCACCATCGTGAATCACGGCGCCGGCAATCCCTTGCAGGCGCTCGCCTACCGCCTACGCGAGGCCCTGCGTAAAGCAATCACCGGTATGTTGCCCCACGATCTGGCGGCGCTGTTGATCGGGATATTGCTGGGGGCGCCCACCCGCTCCCTGGGCAGTCTCACCGCTCCGTTTGTCCGCGCCGGCCTGATCCATGTGGTAGCGATCTCCGGATTGAAGGTGGCGTTGGTGGCGGGCACCGCGGCGCGACTTAGCCGGCGACTGCCCGCGCGCATCCGTCCGTTTCCACCTCTGGCTACGGTGGGCCTGTATACCCTGGTGAGCGGCGCCACGCCGTCCGGGCTTCGTTCCGCTCTGATGTGGGGACTGGCCGTGATCGCGCTCAGTCTCGGCCGCCGCGGCGATGTGTGGGTTAGCCTCAGTCTGGTGGCTGCCGCCATGCTGTGGTGGAATCCCCTCCTCCTCCACGATCTGGGCTTCCAGCTATCGGTGACCGGCACAGCGGGGATCGTAGTCTTCACCCCATTTTTCGAGCACCTCTTGCGCTGGATGCCGATTGTGTTCCGTGAATCGACGGCGGTGACGCTGGCCGCGCAGATCGCTACACTCCCCCTGACCATGGCCGGCTTCGGGCAGATCTCGCTGATCGGCCCCATCGCCAATGGGCTGCTGCTGCCTCTCCTCGGGCCGATTATGGCCCTGGGCGGGGTCGTCGCCCTGATCGCGGTAGCCTTGCCTATGTTTGGGCACCTTCTCGCCTTCCTGCTCTATCCCTGGCTGGCCTTCTTTGCCGGGGCGACGCAACTGCTGGCGAGTCTTCCCTTCGCCACCACGCCGCCCCTACCTCTCCCGGCCTGGCCTGTCGCCGCATACTATGCCGGCCTTGTCTTCCTGGGAAGACGTGCGAAAGGGTCATCGATTACCAGGCTGGTGGATGGGCCGC
>JAICHN010000601.1 GCA_025924845.1 Chloroflexota bacterium
CACGCTGTTCGCCATGGGGTCGCCGCCTACATCTCCCGGCACGGCAAGCAGCCGGCCGCAAACGACGCACACCGTCGCACCAGGGCTGTTTGAGGCCCCGCAATTGAGGCAGATATTGGTGGACGACTCGGCGCGCATCGGCTGTTTCATTTCCGCTTTGCCCTTCATGATCAGCCTATCGATGCCGGCGTATCCGCGCAAGATGCGCGGAGGGATGAGGCGTAGCGAGATCCTGCGAATGAATTCGCATGAAAGATCGTACGGCGCATGAATGCGCGCGGCGGGCGTTCGCGCATTCATGCGCCCCCGGCCGTGCCATGCGCATTCCTGCGCAGGCTGCCCACCACAAAACTCCCGTGCGCCCAGAGGGATGCCGACCGATCGTGGCCGTGCCGATCAGTGTTGGACGAGCAGATGCACCGTACTTTGCCGCACCACATAGATGCCGGCTGGACCGGGCAGGAGGGTAGCGGCGCTGTCCACATAGGGGGCGGTATCGGGAAATTCGCGCTCAATCACCGGGGAACGGCCGGCGACGCCAATCCGCAGCAGATGATCGCCCGCGACATAGAGCGATTGCCCTGACGCCGCCGCTCCCCACGGAGCATCGAGCCAGGTGCCCGTACCCGCCTCCGCTTCGGCGGAAGCGACCAGCCCGCCATGCCGGTCAAAAAGGAGGCAACTATGCCGAACCCGGCCCTGTTCGCGCCTGGCTTGCAGCAGCCAGATGCAGCCCGCCCCGAACCGGCAGTACATCCGTTCCAGGGTGCCCGATGGACGGGGCAGCGCCGCCTGGGTCAGGCCCTGCCGACCAGGCACCGCGATCCAGGCCGACGAGACGGCGCCCGCTTCGCTGTAGACGAAGGCCAAATCGGGACCGCCCCAGAGGGAAGATCGCCCGGCCAGGACCTGGCCGAGTTGCCGCTCGCCCAGCGACGTTTCCTCCCATAGCCGCCCATCACCCAGGCGGAGCAGCCGATCGCCGGCCACCGCGAACTGCGGTATTCCGGCCAGGGGATCGGCGCGGATTACCCGGCCCTCGCTTCGCGCCAAGCCGTCGCGGCCAATCCATACCTGCCTGCCCTGGCGAGCGATTCGGACCCAACCGTCATAGGCGGCTCCCTCGCAGACCGCCCCTGTTTCGGTTCGATAGCCGCTCCCATCCCAGACGATCCAGCGAAGCCGGCCGGCTTCGATCTCGACCTGGACGAGCACCCCGGATACCGACACCACCTCTTGAGCGCTCACCGTGCCCCGCCGTACCACGGGCATCGGTCGTTGGGCGCGGCAGTTCGGACAGTACCGTCGGCCATGGATCAATCCGCAGTCGGCGCAGCGCGTCCAGGGCGCCGAATCGAGCAGGGTGTGGGGGAAAGGCGCGCGCTGATCATTGGTAAAGACGGCGCGAAAGTATGCCTCCAGTGCCTCCGGCAGGCACTCCAGGCGGCGCGCCGCCTTCGGGTAGCGGACCTCGGGATGGAAGACGCTGAGCCGCCGCGCGGGCCGCAACGTCTCGGGAACACGGCGCGCCGGGTCCATAGGACGATGTAGGCCCCCATAGGGCCCTACAAAGAGCAGCGATTGCATGAGCAGGGCGGCAAAGGCATACCAGTCCGCTTCGGGAGCATAGGGTTGGGCAAGGATCAGGTCGCTGCCTTCTATGCGCGCCGAGAGTGGATCGAGGAAACGGGGGGTGAACTGCCCGGTGACCTGGCCCGGCAGTTGCACGCTGTCGAGATCGATCAGATAGGCGGCATCGTCGAAGACCAGCACGTTGTAGTCGTTAAAATCGCCGATCACCACCCCTATGCGGTGCAAAGTGCTGACCTGCGCGTGCAGATCGCGGAACACGGTGAGCACCCGCGCCTCGTCCCAGCCCTGCCTGCGGCTCTCCGGATCGGCAAGGCGCGCGAGCGGAATACTCCTCGGCACGCGGCGCATCCGGTAACCGACCACGGCGCCCGCGCCATCCAGGGCCGGAGCCAGCGGTTGGATGATGTGCGCGGAGCACAAGCCGGGGAGCGGAAAGGCGCGTAGCGTATCGGCGGCCCGCGCCAGGCGCAGGCGGGCCGCTGCCTGAGCGCCGGGATCGCCCACGAAGTCCGGATGATCGGCGCCCTTATAGAGCTTGAGCGCCATCTCGTCCTCCAGCTCGTAGACTTCCGCCTCTCCACCCACGCCGATAATCCGGCTCGGGTCGAGGCGAACCGCCTTGCCGTCCACCCACACCGTATTCATGGCGCGTCCTCACTTTCAACCCTCCGGATCACCACCAGGCTGGTATCGTCGGCGAGGATGGCGGGCGTTCCCGGCACGGCGCGCGCGGCGCGGGCCAGTCGGCGGCGGAGGAGGTCCGGATTTCGTACATAGCGGTCACCTTCCCAGAATTGGGCGAGCGGGCCGAACGGCTCGGTGGTTCCGGGCAGAGGACCGGCCGCGCCGTGCAGGGCATCGACCACCCCATCGGTGCCGATCACGGCGGTGCGCAACTCAGCAGTAGGCAGGAAGGCATGGCAGACGAGGCAGTAGGATGACCGAGGTACGTCCGAGCGAGCCTGTGCGTCCCCGGCACCCTCGACCGGGTGAGCTTCACATTTGATCCTGTTGGCGAAATCGTCTGGGAGCGGGGGGGTCCCGCCCCGCCCCCGCGCCCACGCGGACGGACGCGGCGGGCGCGCTGATTCGCCGCCAAGACATGCTGGCTCGGGCCGACTGCGTGGAGGAC
>JAICHN010000602.1 GCA_025924845.1 Chloroflexota bacterium
CATGCAGCAGCGGCCGCATAAGCTGGATCGCTTTACTTCGCACCCAGTCCTGCACTGTCTTATTAAACATCATGCCCCCCTCTCAGCCGGCCCCCCACTCTCGTCTTGATCCCCCACTCACGGCGGGAAGTTGACGGGCGGACCAATATACCTGCTCAACATCGAGGCTTGCGCCGACTTCTCCTTGGTCAGCGATTGCCCGGCGGCGCCAGGCCGAGCCCTGCCGTGGCCCCGCTCGGCCCGTCCACCGGCCCAACCGAGGTTGCAACACCGATTTTCGTCGGTCGTCCATGGTCGATATGATCGATCGACGGCAACCACCCATGGCCCATGGAATTGAGGCGGATTTCGTCGTAGAAACGGAGTAGATGAGCCGAAACTCGCTCCCAGCTATACGCGGCGGCCGTAACCTTTCCTTGCGATCCCATCCGCCCACGCAGCGCGGGCGAGTTGAGGAGTTCACGCAAGGCCGCGGCGAGACCGGTCGAATCGCGCGCGGCCACCAATCGTCCCTGCACGCCATCCTCCATAACCTGTCGATAGCCATCGATGTCCGTCGCCACTACCGGCTTACCCAGGGCCATGGCTTCAAGCAACACCATGCCGAAGCTCTCGCCGCTGGTCGCGGGGGAACAAAACACATCACAACTTTGGTAATAGCGGGGTAGATCGGTTGCCGATACCTCACCGGCGAACTCAATGCCAAGCAGTCCATGTGCTCGCACGTAACGCTGATAGGCGCGACCGGCGCGCCCCGCTCGTCCTACCACCAAAACCCGCACGTCCGGTAGGTCGGTTCGCAGCGCCTGGTAGGCGCGAATGAGGTAGGCGAGTCCCTTTCGTTTCTCGATCCGTCCCACGAACAGAACGGTTGGCCGGCCGTCCCGATAGCGCGCGAATGGTTCCACGTGGTCGTTAAATAGATGTAAGTCAACCCCGTTCGGGATGATCGAATAGGCGCCGGGAAAGTAGCGGCTCACGAACTCGAATGCGGCACGAGATACCGCGATCCGACCGTCAAGCCGATTGATCAAGCGGCGTAGCACCGGCCGACCGTAATAATAGCCGTAATACGACTCGCGAAACGCATGAAACGTGCCTACCCGTACCGCCCCGCTCGGATTGGCCAGGAGCACCGCCACCGGCAATGAAGGCATTAGCGGTTCGTGAATATGGATGACATCGAAGTGCTCCGCCGCAAGCACCAGGCGCACTCGGCGCGACAGACTGGACGCGAAGGGCACACTCAAGGTTATCCGCGCCACCGAGCCATTCCCGGGCACTGGAGTCACCCTGCCAATACGGTATATCCCTTCGCGATCCTCGACCATGCCATCGGATGAGCCGGGCGCGATGATACGCACGTCATGCCCTGCTGACCGGAATTGCACGGTCAGGGCCGCGATGTGTTTGCCAACCCCTCCCGGTACACTGTAATCGTATGGCGAGACGAGCGCTATTTTCATATCCGGCCGCTCGGCGCCTCCCTGCCCAAGCCAAACCCTGTGGCGTCCACCGCGGCACGCGGTTCAAGTTGTGGCGCGAAGACCGGTTGCAGCACTACCCACTGGGATGGAGTGCGGCGGATTTCCCGTGCCAGAAGGTTTGCCACCACCTGAGTCCCCTCGGCTACGGCATGTCGCAAGCTTCGCGCCGGCAACTTCTCATCGGGAAGCCGTACTTGTTTCTGACCAATTTCAATCGGTGCGGTGAAGCACCCGCTTATCACTCCACGACGCCCTCGATGGGCGAACGCGCCCAGGAGCGGTGCGCCGGTGCGCAGGGCGAGCAATACAGCCGCGGATGGTAAAGTTACCGGCCGGCCAAAGAAGCAGACAGGCTCCCCGGTGTTCGCGACATCGCGATCGCTGACCACCACCACCACGCCGCCCTTCCTTAGCATGGCCGCCATAGCGCCGAAGGTTTCCGGTCCTACCGGTATCACCCGCATCCCCAAGGAGGTGCGGCCCGCGCATATCAAGTCCAGGAGCTCAGGCGGTTCTAAGCGCTCGACTGGAATCAGTACTTGAATGCCTTTCAAGACCAGCAGCTGCACCAGGGTCTCGAACGGCCCGAGGTGCGCGCTTACCAGAATCACACCTTTGCCCCGCGCATAGGCGTCATTGAAAAAGTCCCAGCCGTCTACCTGCGCCCCCTGAATCTTGGCGGGAAAGTCGGCTCGGCGCACGCGGAAGAGATCCACGAAGTTCAGCACCCAATGCGCCATGGCTACGCGACCGGCGCGAACGACACGCCGGTCATCGATCGGAAGATCCATGGCAACAGCCAGGTTGGCGCGCAGGTCGTGCCGCCGATTGGTGGGTAGGAAGGATAGGGCTGTCCCGAGGACCCATCCGCCGTGGTAGGCCAGTGGACCGGGCAGCATACGGACGAGCGATACACATAACCGAAAGAGGACAAGCCTCCCCCGCGTCGGCATCTCCGCGCGCCGAGCTCGCGGTGCTTGATTCAGCCGCCGCACAGTTCCCATCGCCCTACGCCACTGCCTTCCAGGCTGCCCGTACCATGGGTAGCCGACTGGCATACCAAGCGGCCATTAACAGTGAGCCATACCCCGCCGCGCGCGGCCCGACGCGCCCGAGTAGCGGGGCCGCCAGGCGAGGGGGGGCGCCCGCCCCCCCCCCCGCCGGCCCCGGCCCCCAATAGCGTAAAAAGTAACCAGGCGGGTGGGGACGGCGAAA
>JAICHN010000603.1 GCA_025924845.1 Chloroflexota bacterium
ACGATGTCGGCCGCGCCGGCCGGCAAGCCCGTGTCCTGAGCATAGGCGTCCAGAAAGCGGACCGTCGTCAGCCCGCGCGCGGCCAGGCGCTGACCGGCAATCTGGCGCATCGCCGGATTCGGCTCGACGCCGACAACCGACTCGGCGTGTTCGGCCCACAGGAAGGTGGACAAGCCGGTCCCGCTGCCCAGGTCAACCACCAGGCGTGGACGAGTTACGCCAGCATACTGAGTCAGGAGGCCCACCAGCGCGGCGGGTGGCTGTGGCCGGTAGCGTTCGTAACGTTCGGCGAAGCCTGGATGGGTATAGCCCGACTGGGCGATGATGGCATCATCCGGCGGCGCAGGCATCGGCTGTCCTCCTCGCTGGGGCGCAAGCAGTCCAGCCAGCACGATAGTAGGAGCAGCGTTGACTATCGGGACGTAACTGTTCAGTGTTGGGGGGGCTTGCTGGAGGTGGCCCCGGATTGGAATCCGGGCCTGGGCGCGGCAAGCCCCAACGCTGAACTGTTACATCGGGACGCCAGGCGCCCCGCGTGTATCATACACCGGCCGCTTGGCCCGGTTTCAGCGAATCCGCTCCAGGATCACAACCGGAATCTGGCGCGTGGTCTTCCGCTGATAGTCGGCGAAGCTCGGCATCAGCGCCGCCTGCTGCTCGTACAGGCGCGTGCGTTTCGGCTCCTGGGCCACCGTCGCCCGTGCCTGGAATGTCTCGATCCCTAGTTCGACCGTCACCACCGGATTGGCGATCAGGTTGTGGAACCAGGCCGGGTGGCTGGGCGCGCCGCCCTTCGAGGCGATGACGACTAGGCGGTCGCCGTCAGTGGTATGAACCAGCGGGGTCGTGCGGGGTTGTCCGCTCTTCGCCCCGGTGGTAGTCAAAAGCAGCAGCGGGCGATTGGCGAATGGGCCGGTGGTCTGGCCGCTGTTGGCCCGGAACTCCGCAATGAGTTGCTCGTTGAATGACTGTATGTGCGCGGTGCTCGACATCCTTGCTCCTTCTCACGACAACTCGATCAGCCCACGGGTTGCAAAGTCGCACTAATCGGACTATTCCCCACATCCGTGGCGGCGCTGCCAGGCGTGACCGCGCGAGCGCCGCCATTCGCCATGCGCACGCAGCCCGTGACTTGCTCAAGATGGCGCAAATACTGCCGGTGTAGCGGGTGGTATCTGATGACGGGGAGGGTAGCGTTGATCGGGCAAGGCAATTCCGCGCTGAGCGTGAACTCCGTTTCAACGCGGCGCTCGGGACCGCGCTGGTGTGCAGGCTGTAGCGAGCGAAGCCGGCCGGCGGGCTGGTACTTGTGTTAGGAATACTCGGCGCTCAATAAGCCATGCTGGGCGGCCAGCCCGATCGCGGCGGCAGTATTGGCGACGCCCAGTTTTTCCAGAATCCGCGCCCGGTGGTTCTCGATGGTCTTAGTGCTCAAACCCAGGCGCTGGGCGAGCTCTTTGCTGGTGGACCCTTCGGCCAGCAGGTTGAGCACCTGGCGCTCGCGCTCGGTCAGCATGGTGGCGCGCTGTTCGCGGGTTGGCCCGAAGCGCAAGTGGCTCATCAGGCGGCGCGTGAGCGCGGGTGACAAGACCAGCCCTCCCGCCGCGACCGCGCGAATCGCCGCCGGCAGTTCCGGTGCGGCGGCCTGCTTTAGCAGGTAGCCGTCGGCGCCGTGTTCAACGATCCCCTGGATGTGCTCGTCGTCGGCATACATGGTCAGAATGAGCACACGCACGCCGGGGCGGCTGTGTTTGAGCCGGCGTGTCAGTTCGAGGCCGGGAATATCGGGCAGGCTGAGATTCATGACGACAACATCAACTGGCCCACCGGGCGCATCGTCGGCAGACAACCGCTCAAAGTCGCGCAGGCCATCCTGTCCCGTCTCCACAGCCGCGACCACTTCGATATCGGGTGTGGCGTCGAGGATCAGTTTGATCCCCGCGCGCAGGATGCCGTGTTCTTCGATAACCAGCACACGAATCTTTGCGATAGCCATAGCGCTCCCTCCTCATGGCTGGTGGGATTGAGCGTCATGTAACGGCAACTGCCGTGCCCCTGGCGCCGCCGGTCTCCCATGATGGGCGTCGTGCGCGCCTTGATGAGCAACGTTTCCGATCGCCGGTAGGCGCTCGGGAATGCAGAGCGTGAGTTATCCAACATCAGCACGATACCATGCGCGCGATTCCGCTGTCTAGGGGAAAACCACTACCATCGCGCCGCCATCAGTACTTTTTCCTACGTCACGGTAGGCTTTCTGCTCACCTCGCACGGTCAGACCCAGCGCCCGCCGCCGGATGTGCGACCGAGACGCGCGTCCGGTGGTAACCTGCTCTGGCGCTGTGCGTTGTGAGAAATATGCCGGTTGGCGTCCCTGGCGTCGGGCGCTGTGCCCGGGCAGGTTGCCGGCCTGGGGTAAGCGAGGCCGATCGCGGAGGAGGCTGGATGGTAACGACGGAGGCTTCGGCGGCGGTCGCGCCGTTCGAGGCGATTCCTACCGTACGCCTGGTTGACCATTATGAGCGCGAGCTGCCGCGCTGGCTCGCCAGCATGGCGCTGGAACACGGGCCGATCTTTCGCGTCATCTGGAACCCGAACCATGCCTGGCACCCGATCTATCTGGTCGGCCCGGAGGCCAACAAGTTTGTTCTGCACACCGGTCGCGAGCATTTCAGCCACGACCTCGGCTGGAC
>JAICHN010000604.1 GCA_025924845.1 Chloroflexota bacterium
GATGTCGACACTCTGTTGCTCGATAAGACCGGCACCATTACGTTCGGCAACCGGCTTGCCGCCGAGTTTGTTCCGGTCGGGGGCCACAGCGAACAGGAACTGGTCGAAGCCGCTTTGCAGTCCAGCCTGGCGGATGAGACTCCGGAAGGAAAAAGTATCGTCGCCCTGGCCGAACGACGGGGCGCCAGGGTGGACCGCGCCTTCCTGGACGGCGCTGAGTTGGTGCCGTTCACGGCCGAGACCCGGATGAGCGGGGTGCGGCGCGACGGGCATCAGATCATGAAAGGCGCCGTGGATGCTATCCTGCGCGCCGCTCCGCGGGCGCCTGCCGCTGTACGCGCCGCGGCCGACCGCATCGCGGGTGAAGGCGGTACGCCGCTGGCCGTGGCGCGAGACGGCGAGGTACTGGGCATCATCTATCTGAAGGACACGGTAAAGCCGGGTATGCGGGAGCGCTTCGACGAGTTGCGCCGCATGGGCATCCGCACCGTCATGGTCACCGGCGACAACCGGCTTACGGCGGCCACCATCGCCCGGGAGGCGGGGGTCGATGATTTCGTGGCCGAGAGCAAGCCAGAGGACAAGATCGGGCTGATCCGCAAGGAGCAGGCCGACGGCAAGCTGGTTGCCATGACCGGCGACGGCACGAACGACGCGCCGGCTCTAGCCCAGGCCGATGTCGGCATGGCCATGAACACGGGCACCCAGGCCGCCAAGGAAGCGGGCAACATGGTTGACCTGGACAGCGATCCTACGAAGCTGATCGAGGTGGTGGCGATCGGTAAGCAATTGCTGATCACGCGCGGCGCGCTCACCACCTTTTCCATTGCCAACGACCTGGCCAAGTATTTCGCGATCCTGCCCGCGATGTTCAGCAAGCAATTTCCGGAACTTGGCGCACTCAATGTCATGCGGTTGTCTACGCCGCATTCGGCGGTCCTGGCGGCGGTGATCTTCAATGCGCTGATCATCGTCGCACTGATCCCCCTGGCCTTGCGCGGCGTGAAATACCGGCCCCTTGGCGCGGCGGCGATGCTACGGCGCAACCTGCTGATCTACGGCTTGGGCGGGGTCATGCTGCCCTTCCCCGGCATCAAGGCGTGCGACCTGGTGCTGACCGTGTTGCATCTGACCGCATAGAAGAGAGTGACCAATGTACACAAGTATCACGCCTACTGAACAGGTTCCGGACAAGCGGATCGCAGGTACCTCGATCGGCCGGTTGATCGGAACCGGGGTAGGAATGACGATCGTGCTTACCATCCTGGTGGGCGTTATCTATCCTTTCCTGATGGCCGGTTTGTCGCGGGTATTCTTCCAGGGCCAGGCCAACGGCTCGCTGATCAGGGTACAGGGCCAGGTGGTCGGCTCCAGCCTGATTGGCCAGAACTTCACCAAGCCGCAATACTTCCACCCGCGCCCATCGGCGGCCGGCAGCGGCTACGATGCAGCGAGTTCGGGCGGAACGAATCTCGGGCCGACCAGCGCCAGGTTGCTGACAAACACCCTTGCCCAGGCGATGGCCATTCGTAAGGAGGATGGTTTACCGCCAAATTACGTGCTGCCGGCCGACGCGGTCTCCACTTCGGCTAGCGGTCTGGACCCCGACATCAGCCCT
Source organism: Chloroflexota bacterium (assembly GCA_025924845.1). Next base: position 1,619 of record JAICHN010000604.1, read on the forward strand.
GCCTATGCCGATCTCCAGGTACCGCGCGTCGCACGGATGCGGGGCATCAGCCAGGCGCGGGTGCGAGCACTGGTCAGGCACTACACCAGCGGTCGTGACCTGGGGGTGCTGGGGGAGCCTCGGGTGAACGTACTCGAACTCAACCTGGCACTCGATCGGCGAGCAGCGCATCCTTAAAAGGGGCAGCCGGCCATGCTACAGTGCCAAGCAGGCGTGATTGGGTCAGCCGGTGGCCGGGACTGACGGAGAGCATATGGTGAGAGAGCTTGAGCGCCCCGATCCGGATGCCTTGTTGGCGAAAATCAAAGCCGAGGAGCAGTCAACCCACGGAAAGTTACGAATCTATCTGGGTGCCGCGCCCGGCGTCGGTAAAACCTACACCATGTTGCAAGAGGGGCATCGGCGCCGGGAGCGCGGCACCGATGTCGTGATCGGATTTCTGGAAACACACGGGCGGCTCCATACCGCCGAACAAGTCGGCGACCTGGAGATCGTTCCCCCGCGCCAGGTACCTTATAAGAGCGTGATCGCGCCTGAGATGGACACCGAGGCGGTGATCGCCCGTCGGCCCCAGGTGGCACTGGTAGATGAACTGGCCCATACCAATGTGCCCGGCTCGCGCCATGAGAAGCGCTTCGAGGATGTGCGAGACCTCCTCGAGGCGGGGATTACGGTGATCGCGACGCTCAATATCCAGCATATCGAAAGTCTGAACGACACCGTCAAGCAGGTGACCGGCGTCGCGGTCCGCGAAACGGTGCCGGACTGGGTGGTGGATCGGGCGGAACAGGTCGAACTGATCGACATGGCGCCGGAGGCGCTCATTCAACGGATGAAGCACGGGAACATTTATCCGCCAGAACAGGCACGGCGCGCCCTGGAAAACTTCTTCACCGAGGATAATCTGACCGCGTTGCGCGACCTGGCGTTGCGCGCCACGGCCCGAGGGGTTGAGGAAAAGCTGAGCAAGTCTATGCGCGGCACGGACAACCAGACCGCACCCGTGGCCGTATCTGATTGTATTATGGTGGCGGTGGA
>JAICHN010000605.1 GCA_025924845.1 Chloroflexota bacterium
CGCGGCGAGCCGCTGACGGCGGATGGGATGATCGCCTTGCTTGATGGGCTGTTCCGTGAGGGCTACGGCAACGAGGTATCCGAGGACCACGACCGCATAGGGATCACCTGGGCCGAGTTCCCCGCCCATCTCTATTACAACTTCTATGTCTACCAATATGCCACGGGCATCTCCGGCGCCCATGCCCTGGCCGACAAAGTGCTGGCAGGCGAATCGGGCGCCCTGGATCGTTATCTGTCTTTCCTCAAGGCAGGCGACTCGCTGTTCCCTCTGGACGCGCTCAGGCTGGCCGGGGTGGATCTCGCCGCGCCCGAACCGGTCGATCGCGCCTTTGCCGACCTGGCCTCGCTGGTCGATCGTCTGGAAACCCTGATTGAAGCGCGCTCATGATCGGTGGAATGGAGAGACCATGAAAGTCTCCGAGACAAATTGGATGCGCCTGGAGGACTACCTGAAGCAGGACGATCGGGCGGTCGTCCCCCTGGGCAGCACCGAGCAACACGCCTATCTCAGCCTGGCCACCGACGCCATTCTGGCCGAACGGGTCGCACTGGAGGCGGCGGAACCGCTCGGCGTCCCCGTCTTCCCTGTCCTGTCCTACGGGATTACGCCTTACTTTCTCGCCTTCCCCGGCAGCGTGAGCCTACGCGTCTCCACCTACGTCGCCGTGATCCGGGACATTCTGGATGCGCTGGCGGGCCACGGTTTCCGCCGCATCGTGCTGGTCAACGGCCACGGCGGCAACAGCCCGGCCGGGTCGTTCGCGCCGGAATGGATGGCCGAACATCCCGCCGTGACGGTGGTCATCCATAACTGGTGGAATGCCCCGAATACCTGGAAAAAGGTGCAGGAGATCGATCCCGTGGCGTCGCACGGGTCCTGGATGGAGAACTTCCCCTGGAATCGCGTGGCGCCCGTCCCGGCCGGCCAAAAGGTCCCGGCCGACCTTGATCGGCTACGCCGCCTGACTCCGCAAGGGGTCCGCGAACTGATCGGGGACGGCAACTACGGGGGCGACTACGCGAAACCGGATGAGCCGATGCTGGAGCTCTGGCGCATCGCGGTCGAGGAGACGCGAGCGGTGATCGCGAATATATAAATAATCATGACTCAAACCGCCGAGAGTTATGTCGATGGGCATCGCGAGCTTATCCTCGCCCAGTTGCTCGATTTCCTGCGCATCCCCAGCGTCAGTACCGATCCGCGGCGCCGCGCGTCGGTCGAGACGGCGGCAAACTGGGTGGCGGCGCGGCTACGTGAGGCAGGCCCGTTCACAGTCCAGGTGCTGCCCACCGCCGGCCATCCCGTCGTGTATGGTGAATGGCTTGGCGCACCGGGCAAGCCGACCATCCTCGTCTACGGCCATTACGACGTGCAGCCGCCCGATCCATTGGATCAGTGGCGGTCGGCGCCGTTCGAGCCCGAGATTCGGGACGGTCGGATCTACGCGCGCGGCGTCAGTGACGATAAGGGACCAATGTTTATCCCTATCAAGGCGGCGGAGGCGTTCTTTGCCGTCGAGGGTCGGCTCCCGATTAACCTGAAGTTCTTGCTGGAGGGCGAGGAGGAGATCGGCAGCCCCCATCTGGCTGAGTTCGTACGGCGTGAGGTGACCCGGCTGGCCGCCGACTACGCGCTGAGCGCCGATGGCGCGATGTGGCGTCCCACTGAACCCTCCCTGACCATCGGCAGTCGGGGCCTGGCCGCGCTCGAAATCGAGGTGCGCGGGCCGCGCACCGACCTGCATTCGGGACGCCACGGAGGGGCGGTCCAGAATCCGCTCCATGCCCTCGCCGCGCTGATCGCCGGCTTGCATAACGATGACGGTACGGTGGCCGTGGCAGGCTTCTACGACGGAGTGACCGATCCAAGCGCCGATGATCTGCAACGCATGGCCGCCCTTAATTTCGACGAAGCGGACTACCGCGCCTTTGTCGGCGTGCCGGCGTTGTATGGCGAACGCGGCTACTCGACCTTGGCCCGCCAATGGCTGCGCCCTACGATCGAGGTCAATGGACTCCACGGCGGTTACCAGGGCGCCGGATCAAAGACCGTCATTCCCGCCGCGGCATTAGCCAAGATCACCTGCCGGCTGGTGGCCGGGCAGCGGCCGGAGGAGATCCAGCGCCGGGTCAGCCGGCACATCGCGGCGCGCACGCCCCCAGGCGTCACGGTTACCGTCACCACGCCCGAGGGCGGAGCGCCTGCCTATCGCATCGATCCGGCGCACCCAGGCTTGCGCATCGCGGGCGAGGTGCTGCACCGTTGTTACCACCAGGAGCCTGTCTCGGTGCTGATGGGTGGTACCCTGCCGATCAGTGATATCTTCCATCGCGTGCTCACCATTGACACGGTGTATTTCTCGTTTTCCACGGCCGACGAGGATTTTCATGCGCCAAATGAGTTTTTCCGCCTATCTCGACTGTGGGACGGCATCGCGGCCTGGATCGATTACTGGCGCACGGCGGGCGAGCGCGCCTGAAGGGACAAGCGGATGACCTTGACCATCGTGGGAGCGGGAGCTATCGGCGGTACGGTCGGCGCCTATCTGGCCAGAGCCGGCGTACCGGTTTGCCTCGTGGATCAGGATGCCGCGCACGTGGCGGCCATGCGCGGGCAAGGGTTGACCATTCGCGGCTTCACCGAGAC
>JAICHN010000606.1 GCA_025924845.1 Chloroflexota bacterium
AGCAGCGTGCCGTCCGGGCGTGCGTATAGTAACCGAGCGTGTGACATCAATGGTATAATACTGATTCCGCAGGTATGGGGACAGGCGGCGGTGACCGGCCGCGCCGTACGGTTTGAGATTGCCTCCGGGCAGGGGATTGGTGTTGATCACGCGCGATGACGTCAGGAAGGTAGCGGCACTGGCCCGCCTTGAGTTGAGTGATGCCGAGGTAGACCGTATGGCCGTTGACCTGGGCGGCATCCTCGATCACATCGCGGTTCTCTCCGAACTTGATACCAGCCACATCAATCCCACGTCACAGGTACTGGATCTGCATAACGTACTGCGTGACGACGTGGTGCAGTCTTCGTTGCCCGTAGAAGCCGTGCTTGCCAACGCGCCCGACCGCGAAGATCAGTGGTTCCGGGTGCGGGCGGTGCTGGAGTGACCGGATCCTTGCCGTCCGCTCTCGTGCCGCGCACCATCCATGAGGCCGCCGATCTCCTGGCGCGGCGCGAGATCACTGCGGTTGAGTTGACCACCGCGCATCTTGATCGAGTCGCGGCGGTAGATGAGCGCGTCCACGCCTTCATCACGGTGCTGGCGGATCGGGCGATCCTCCAGGCCGAGGAGGCTGATCGGCGCCTGGCCCGGGAAAACGGCAGCCCGCTTACCGGCATCCCCATCGCCCTTAAGGACGTTTTGTGCCTGGCTGGAGAGCGCACGACGGGGGCCTCACGCATTCTCGAACACTTCGTGCCGCCTTACTCCGCAACGGTGGTTGAACGGCTGTCGGAGGCAGGGGCCGTATTCGTGGGCAAAACGAACCTCGATGAATTCGCCATGGGCAGCTCCACCGAGCACAGCGCGTTCCTTCCCACCCACAATCCGTGGGACCTGGAGCGGGTACCGGGCGGCTCCAGCGGAGGTTCGGCGGCGGCGGTGGCGGCCGGTATGGCGCTGGGTTCCTTCGGTTCCGATACGGGAGGCTCAATCCGCCAGCCCGCCGCACTCTGCGGGGTGATAGGAGTCAAGCCCAGTTATGGGCGCGTCTCACGGTACGGCTTGCTGGCCTTTGCCTCGTCGCTGGACCAGATTGGCCCGTTCGCGAACGACGTGACCGATGCCGCTCTACTGCTGCAGGCCATCGCGGGCCCCGATCCGCGCGATTCCACGACGTCGGCCGCCCCAGTCCCCAACTATCGAGCGGCCCTCACCGCCGACGTACGGGGCATGCGTCTGGGTGTACCGGCGGAGTACTTCACGCAGGGCATGCAGCCGGGTATGGAGGAGGTGGTGCGCGGCGCTATCGAGGCGCTGCGCGGCCAGGGGGCTGAGTTGGTTGACGTATCGCTCCCCTCGACCAAATATGCTCTGGCCACCTACTATATTCTTGCTCCCGCCGAAGCCAGCGCTAATCTGGCACGCTACGATGGGGTACGATATGGTTATTCGGCCGGTGCCGCCGGCATGTGGGACAATTACAATCAGTCACGGGGCGGCGGCTTCGGCGCCGAGGTCAAGCGACGCATTATGTTGGGCACGTATGTCCTGTCGGAAGGCTACGCCGAGGCATACTACCGTCAGGCCCAAAAGGCGCGCACGCTGATCAAGCAGGAGTTTGACCAGGTGTTCCGCCAATGCGACGCTCTGGTCGCTCCCGTATCGCCGATTACGGCCTTCCGGTTGGGTGAAATGCTCGATGATCCATATCAGATGTATCTGTGCGACGTATGTACGCTGCCGGCCAATATCGCGGGGATTAGCGGCATCTCCGTACCGTGTGGGATGCTCAACGGGCTACCGGTTGGTCTACAAGTACTGACGCCCGCGTTCGCCGAGGAGACGATGCTGCAAGTCGCCTACGCCTATGAGCAGAGCGGGCATTTTCGCCCCGGCAAGCCTAACCTGTAAGAAGGCGCCGCGTAAAGCGTGGGCGGCCCGTTCAAGGGAGCAAGCATGACCTGGGAACCCGTTATTGGGCTGGAAATCCATGCCCAACTATTGACTAAGAGCAAGATGTTCTGCGGCTGCAGCGCGGCCTACGCGGATATGGCCGCCAATACCCATGTCTGTCCGGTGTGCGCGGGCATGCCCGGCGTCCTTCCGGTGGCCAACCAAGAGGCGATTCGCCAGACTATCATGACCGCGCTGGCCCTGCATTGCGCCATCCCGGAGTTCAGCAAATTCGACCGCAAGAATTATTTCTATCCCGATCTGCCCAAGGGGTATCAGATCTCGCAATACGACTTGCCGCTCTCCCGGCATGGGTATCTCGACATCCAGAGTGGGGGCATCGAAAAGCGGATCGGCATCACCCGAGTCCATCTTGAGGAAGACACCGGGAAATCCACCCATCCCGGCGGCGGCTACAGCCTCGTCGATCTCAATCGGTGCGGCGTGCCCTTGATCGAGATCGTCAGCGAGCCGGACATGCGCTCGGCTGAAGAGGCTCGTCTCTACTTCATGAAGCTGCGCGGCGTGCTCCTCTACCTTGGCGTGTCGAACGGCGACATGTCCAGGGGCTGTTTGCGCTGCGATGCCAACGTCTCGGTACGTCCCGCCGGAAGCACCGACTTCGGCACCAAAACCGAGGTGAAGAACATGAATAGCTTCCGCGCCGTCAAACAGGCGATTGACTTCGAGATCGCCCGCCAAATCCGCGTCC
>JAICHN010000607.1 GCA_025924845.1 Chloroflexota bacterium
AGGTCGATTCGACCCCCAATCGCTCGCCACCCGATAACTTGTGCTCCAGGAGCGAACGCAGCGCCCGCAGGGCGCCCGCGTAGTCATTGAACCCGACCAGGGCGTCGGCACCGAAATCGACATTCTCGGCGGAGAAACCCCAGCAGAGCAGGGTCGTCTGTCCGTCGCCGTCCACGTAGGAGAAGAACGGTAGACGATTGCGCAGCGTATAGAGGATGGGGTTGCCGCTGCTCGGCAGCGCGGTGTAGCCGGTGGTGTAGAAGACATTCTCGGGAGAAGTGAGCAAGATGCCGCCCAGATCGGCCTCCCGGATCAGCGTTCGCAGCTTGGTCTTGTCCAGCCCGACCGGATGAAACCGCGTCGAAGGGACCGCCATACCATTCCTCCCTCTATTTTGCCGTCCAGCCGCTGTCTACCAGTAGGTCCGTCCCCGTAATGAACGATGCCCCGTCGCCGGCCATGAAATAGATCGCTTCGGCGATCTCGGCCGGGTCCGCCCAGCGGCCCAGGGCCTGCTCCGCCTCGCGCATGATTTTGACTTGCTCGTAGGGCAGGCCCGTGCGGCGCGATTCGATATCGATATCCCCACGCAGCATCGGCGTATCCACCGAGCCGGGGCTGATCGAGTTCACCCGGATGCGATAGGGCGCCACCTCCCAGGCGAGGGCCCGGCACAGGGCGATGATCGCCCCCTTGGTGGCTCCATAGAGCACGTGATCGGTCTGCCCGACGTGGCCGGAGACTGAACCCATGTTGACGATAGAACCGCTCCGCTGCCGCTTCATCACCGGCAGTACGTGCTTACACAGCAGGAACGTGCCGCCCAGGTTGACATTGACCACCCGCTGATATTCTTCCCAGGTCGTCTCGTCGAGAGGTTTCACCAGGACCACTCCAGCAATGGTCGCCAGCACGTCGATCCGTCCATAACGCTGAGCCACCAGGGTTACAAGGTCCGTGATCTGCCCTTCATCAGTTACATCACAAATCACGTAGTCGCAGTTCGCGGCAGGCCCTTTGGCGAGCAGCGGCGCTTCCTCAGCAGTGATGATATCGGTGGCCACCACCTGGTAGCCGCTTGCCGTGAACTTCTTGACCGTGGCGGCGCCGATGCCGCGTGCCGCCCCGGTAATCAGGGCCACTGGTGTCCCGGTAGTCATCCGCTCTCCCTCACAACCCCGTCAACTGCCTGGCCTGGTCCGGTGTGGCAATGGGCCGGCCGATAGCCTTTGCCAACTGAGCGGCCTCGGCCACCAATTCGTGCGTCGCCGCGAGGCGCCCCGAGCGGTTGAACGGGTAATCCTCCGTGCCTACGCGGATGTGGTCTCCTTGCAAGATCGCCGCGGTCAGGATGTCAATCTGCCGCTCTTGCATGGCGCTGACCGTGATCACGCAGCCGTCGGGCATGAAGCGGCGCCGATATTGATACTCCTCGATAGTGGCCGGCGTCCACGATCCGCCCGGCCAGTCAAAAAACAGCGTGGTGATGTGGGGTGGGGTGAGCAGACCATTGTCGATCAGGTACTTAAGATTCCAGATAGAACCGGTATGCCAGATCTCGTGCTCCAACTTGACCCCATATTCTCTGGAGAGACGAGCATACTCCGTCAATTCCTCACGGGGATGGAGGACATGCATATCCAGTTTGGCGAATGCCTCGTCGTGATGGCTCAGGATAATCGAGATCATATCGGCCTTCTGCTCGAAGACCTCCAGGCGTTCCTTGATCGGAAGGCTGGACATGCCGCACTGCACGAGAAGATCGGTACCTGCCCTCAGCCCGCCAATCACCTCGGTCCAGCGGCCCTCGGCATGGATATGAAGGATGCAGGCGCCCGCATCTTGGCAACGGCGCGCTTCTTCGACTATCTCCTCGGTCGTGCCGGGATACTCCACGCCGGGTTGTAGCCAACAAATGTTGGGTGTCGCGGTGATGATCAAGGGATCCATGCCCATCTCCTTCTCCGCGGTAGCTCCGCGGCATGTACGTGAGGACCAGCCGTTAGCGCGGATACCTCATCTCCCGTCGTGACCGGATCAACCCCCGAACCGCGATCCACCTCGACGATCCGAAGGCGCCCTAGCCCTTGACCGCGCCCACATAGATTCCCTGCATAATCCAACGGTGGGCGAAAATGAAGAGCACCAGGATCGGGAGCAGCGAGGCAATGACGGCAGCGGCAGGCTGATTGAAGGTGCTGAAGTATTGGCTGACCGTGAACTTCAGAATGCCGGTGGTAATGGGTAGCACGGAGTCGGAATTGAGGAACGAGAGAGCGAAGATGAACTCCTTCCAGATGCCGATGAAGTTCAAGGTAAGGGCCACGGCCATGGCCGGCACGCTTAGCGGCAACATAACGCGGAGCAGCACCCCAACATCGCCGCAGCCGTCCACCCGCGCCGCGGACTCCAACTCCCGCGGCAGATTAGCCATGAACCCCGTGAGCAGGAGCATGGTAAAGGGAATGCCATAGACCGTGTGGATGAGAATCAGCCCGGCCTGCGTATTGAGCAACCTGAGGTGATCCAGTTCGGTGTAGAGGGGGATAATGACCGTTTGCTGGGGGAGCATGAGGGTAGTGAGCAGAATGGTAAAGAGGGTTCTGCCGCCCAGGATGTGAAAGCGGCTAAAGGCATAGGACGGGAA
>JAICHN010000608.1 GCA_025924845.1 Chloroflexota bacterium
AGAAGATCAAGAGCTTGATGGTGCCCTTGCCCCAGCCGGCCTTACTGTCGAGGACCAGGGCCACGACCGTGGCGACAATGCAGAACAGAGGAGCCAGGGTATAGACACACTGCCAGATCACCCTGGCCGCTGCCTGGAAGTCTGGGTCGTTGATCACCGTGTTATAATTGTCCAGCCCGGTAAACTGGCCGGTCTGGTCCGATTGCAGGCTGCTGTACAACGAGTAGAGCGCCGGACCAAGGCTGAACGCGAAGAGCAGGATGAAGAAGGGCGCCACCAGCACCCACGGGGCCACGCCGATTCCGCTCAGCGACACGGCCCGACGCCTGACACCGGGACGACGGGTGAGCGTATCCGGGGCCTGCACCGAACTGTCTACGGTCGCCATGCGGTTCTCCCTTGTTCGGCCGGATCTGACGGAACCAAAGCAGCGCGCGGTCAGGCCGGTGGATAGGCGCGGCCCGGCCGGTTGGTGATAGTATACGACAAACGGCCGGCGTCACCGCGGAAGGCGACGCCGGCCGGATGGGCAAACGACGTTACTTAACCTTTACGCCTCCGAGCCGCAGGTTGGAAACCACCTGGCTCTGCAACTGCTGAAGCGTCGAATGTACGTTGGCGCCGTTCACCATCTTACCGGTGGCGGCGGTGACCTGCGTATCGACATAGGCCTGGTTAGGACTGTAGATCCAGCCGGTGGCCGTGCGCTGGGCCGACAGCTTCAATTGCTTGGTAACCTCTGCGGCATTGAAGAAATAGGGGTCGGGCTTGAAGGCGCCCGCCACGTTGTACACCCCGGTGAAGGAAGGTACGGTGTTCACCTGGCTCTGGAAGGTTGGCGACGTGCTGCAATAGACCGCCAGCTGCTTGGCAAGGGCGATATTCTTGCCTTGCGGCGGGACATAGTAGGCGCCGCCGCCCCACCAGCCAACCGAGGGCAGCGATGCGGTGAACGTCCATTGACCGGTTTGCTTGGGGTTGCCGGGCTTGATCACGTAGACCCCCAGCCAGTTCGGGCCGACCGCGTACGGCACCTTGCCCTGGGCAAACGCCTTACCGGAGACGGGGAGGGTAGGATCGTCGGGAAGGATGCCGCCGCTTCGCACCGCGTTCACGTATTGCGTGGCCAGCTTCTCGGTCAGAGGGGTGTCGATGTTGACCGTCCAGCTGCCGTCGCTGTTCAGGGTGAACCACTTGGCGTGGTTGGCCCAGGCGAGCCCCACGATTGCCCAGCTGTCAGTGCCGAACCAGGAAATAGCGTACTTCTTGGTCTTGGCCAGGGTCGCGGCGTCGGCAAAGACCTGAGCGTACGAGGTGGGCACCTTGAGCCCGGCCGCCTTGAGCGTCTTGACGTTCGACCAGATACCCCAGGCCGCCATATCGTGCGGTACGCCGATCAACTTGCCGCCCAGGGTGAGCGGCGCCAGCGTACCGGGGGCGTACTTGGCGCGCACGGCCTTGGGCACGTCGGAGGATAGATCGGTGGTAAAGCCGAGTTGGTAGTAGTTCGCCGCGTATTCGACGTTGTCAAACACGACGTCCGGGAAGCTTCCGCCGGCGCGCTTGAGCACGTTGAGCTTGGTAATCGGGTTGTTCTGGGTGGTGTAGGCGACCTTTACGTTGGGGTGGGACTTCTGAAAGTCCTGCGCGCAGAGGTTGCGATCGGCCCATGCCCACATGTTGAGCGTGACCGTGGCCCGTGAGTGTGCCGCGTGCGTCGCCGCCGGAACCCCGGCTATGGTCAGCGTGAGCAGGGCGCCAAGAGCGGCGCCCCGCAACATCGTCTGTTTCTGCATGAACGACTCCGTTCCTTAAAGCTGCGGCCTAACGAATGATTCCAGTGCCGTCCCGAACCACTATGCTCCGCCTCGTTTCCCTCCACTTCCCCCGCACGCCGGGATACCCTCCCGAGCACCGTTCACGTTCTCGACATCGTTTGCAGGTTTTGGGTGGTATTTACTGTATGGGCTCAAGCGGACCCCCGTCAAGTACCCTGGGCGTACATCTCCGTAGGGGGAGCGATTGACACGGTCAATCGCTCCCCCTACACTGCAAATTGCAAACGTTACCGATTGATCTGGGAAGGAATCGCATGGGCGTTCATCTGATCGATTCGGCGCTCTTCGCCGACCAGTTCGGCACCGAAGCGATGCGCCGAATCTTCGAGGATAGCGCGGTGGTTCGCTCCTGGGTAACGGTGGAGGCGGCGCTGGCCCGTGCCGAGGCGGCGGTTGGACTCATTCCCCCCGAGGCGGCCCTGGAGATCGCCAAACACGCCGCCACGTTCACCTGGGATCCCAAAGCACTGGCGGCCGGGATCGCCGAAACCTTTCATCCGCTCGTCCCCGCCATCCGCCTGCTCGCGGCCCAGGCCGGCGAATCCGGCGCCTACGTGCATTGGGGCGCCACCACGCAGGATATCATGGACACCGGCATGGTGCTGCAACTGCGCGACGCCGCCGCGCTCCTCCGCGCCGATATGCTGCAACTACGTGACGCCTGGGCGGATCTGGCGGCCCGGCACCGCGATACGCTGATGCCGGGCCGCACCCACGGCCAGCACGCGCCGCCGATCACCTTCGGCTTCAAGGTCGCCGTGTGGGTCGCCGAGCTTGGGCGGCACCTCGATCGGCTGGACGCCTGTCT
>JAICHN010000609.1 GCA_025924845.1 Chloroflexota bacterium
GCACCGGCCTCGGGCTGTTCCTGGGCCGCAGCCTGGTGCAGGCCATGGGTGGCGAACTGGATCTTGAATCTTCCAGTAACGAGGGAAGCACCTTCCGCCTGCGCCTTCCGCTCGCCCGCGACTAATCCGCCGCTTCCCAATTCCCCTGACCAGTTGGTATCCTTTTGGCCTCCCCCATCTGGGATGGGCTGTTCAGGCCCTCCCTGAACGGGGATTGGCGGCACTCTCTGTGGTCGCCCATACTAGCGGAGGAAGAGGGCATTGCACGATGCCCGCCGACCCGCCATTCGAGCAGGCCGGTATCCTTCGGCGATTGAGGTAGGGCGTAGTGAGCATAGTGGATCGACCGGTGGGCCGCGCGCATGTCCTGGTGGTGGAGGACGAAGCAGCGCCCCGTACCCGGATCGCCGTCGCGCTCCGCGAGGCGGGACACGAAGTGCGCGAGGCCGGCGACGCCGAAGAAGCGCTCGTCCTGCTCGATTCCGTCATTCCCGATCTTTTGATTCTTCACATCGCCGGCCCGCGCCGCCGCGTGCTGCTCGATGCCCTGCGCACCCATCCGATCCGCGCCGCCATGGCGATTCTTGGCCTGGGCGGGCAGCACGAGGCCGCCGATTTGCTGGAAGCGGGCGCGGACGATTTCCTCCCGCTGCCGCTTAACCTGGACGTACTGCGGATCAAAACGGTGGCGCTCAGCCGCCTCAAGCAAGCCGAGCGCGCGGCGCGCGAGTTGACCAGTCGCCGGGCGCGCGATCAACATATTCTCCAGCGCGCGGAACGACGGCTGGCGGGGTGCGCGACCGTGGACGAGGCGTTGACGGTTGCCGCGGAGTTGGTGCGCGCCAACCTGGGATATGACCGCGTGAGTATCGCCCACTTCGATCCGTCATCCGCCATGCTTCGCTACCTGATCGGCACCGACGAGCAGGGCCGAGTATATGGTCCCAGCGACCCGCCCGTAACCGTCGATCTCCGCCCAGGGAGCGCCTTGAGCGACCTTCCCGCCTATCAGGCGATGTTCGGGCAAGGCTTGGAAACCTACTATATTCCGGATACCGCCGGCCGCGCTCCCGCCTATTTCCGTCCATTGCTCGATGGACCGGTGCGCGAGAGTCTCTTGGTCGCCATGCGCGCGGGCGAGCAGGTGCTTGGATTGATAACCGTCGATAATCTTCCTTCTGGCCGTCCTTTTGGTCCCGAGGATAGTGGGCTTCTGGTGACGCTCGCTCGGCATGCGGCGGTGGCGGTGGAGCGCGCCGGCCTGGCCGAGACCCTGCGGGCGCGCGCCGAGGACGCGGAAGGGTTGGCGCGCGCGGGCGCCGCGCTCGGCGGTATTCTAGATCCCGATCAGGTGATCGAAGCGATGCTCGATCAAGGAACGGCGCTGCTTCCCGCCGATTTCGGAGCGGTGCTGTTATGCGACGGAGAATGGGCGCGGATCGGGGCCGTCCGCGGCGCCACGCCGCTCCCGATTGGCACCCATGTGATCGACCTGCACAGCCCCGGCGGCGTCATGCTCAGGAACGGCGGCGTGATCCGCGTGCCCGATGTACGGGTCGATCCGGTGTGGCGCGACTTTCCCTTGTGGTCGGGGGAGCAGCGGGTTCGCGCCTTACTGTTTGCGCCGCTGATCATCGACGGGGAGCTACAGAGCATCCTGTGCCTGGCAAGCTTCCAGGCGCGCGCCTACGACGAGCGAGGGAGTCGGCTGATCGGCGCGCTGGCCGAACGCGCGGCCGGGGCGTGGCATACGGCCCGCCGTTTCAAGAGCGAACGGCCTCCCGCCGGCAGCTCGAGCCTCCTTCCCGAGCGCGTTCCGCCGCCGCCCGAGGCGCTCGAGTGGGCGCCCGAGGCTTCGGCCGCTGAACCGGCGGCTGGTCCGACCCAAACGAAGCAGGTGCTCGAAAACCTTCGGGTATTGGCCTTGATGGACAAGGGTATGCTGCGGCCGGCCGGCGAGCCCGTACATGTAGGCTCACTGGTGCGGATGCTCGCCGCCGGGGATGCAAGTTTTGAGGCTAGACTACGCTTGACAGGGCCGGATGATTTAACGGCTCTGGCTGATCCGTCCTATACTGCCCTGGTTCTGGAAAACCTGCTCGATAATGCGAGGCGGTATTCAGCGGAGGACAGTCCGATCCAGGTCACCTGGGCCATGGAAGATCGGATGGCGGTGATTCGCGTGCTTGACCAGGGACGTGGTATCCCCGCCGGGGGGCGCCGCCGGCTGTTCGCCCGCTTCGGCTGGACTCCCGCCGAGGGCGACAAGGCCGGACCCCACGGGGTTGGACTCAGCCTCTATCTTGGGCGTGCCCTGGCCGAGGCCATGGACGGCGCGCTCGACCTGGAAACCACCAGCAGGAAGGGCAGTACGTTCCGGCTGAGCCTCCCGATGCTCCCAGACTAGTACAGCGCGACCGAAATACCGTAGCGGTTCCGTAGGGGCACCCCTTTGTAGGTGCCCTGGCTGGTGCAGCCCGGCCCAAATACCGTAGGGGCACCCCTTGTGGGTGCCCTTGCCGGCCTGAACCAGGGCACCCACAAGGGGTGCCCCTACAAAAATGCAGAGAGACTAGCCCAGCGGTTCCA
>JAICHN010000610.1 GCA_025924845.1 Chloroflexota bacterium
ACCCCTGCCGCAGGGGCGACCGCGCGGGATGGAAGGTCAACCGCTGGTTCGGGATCGTATACGGCGGCCGGATGGCCTGGGCGCCGCTGTTATAGTTGTGGCACTCCCAGGCCGTCAGCGTACCGTCGGCCCGGACGGCGCCCGCAATGTCGATCACCCCGGCCGGACGCACATAGGCCCAGGTAAATTCCTCCTCGCGCGTCCAGGCCAGGCGAACCGGCGCGTTGACCGCCCTGGCCAGGCAGGCGGCTTCGCGCGCTACTTCCCCGGTATGCTTGCCGCCGTAGGCCGCCCCGGTATCGGGCACGATCACCCGCACGTCCTCCTCGGCCAGCCCGAAGACCGCTGCCAGTTCGTCGCGCACCCCGAAGGGGCGCTGCGTCCCCGTCCACACGGTCAAGCGGCCATCCTGCCACTCAGCCACGGCGGCCCGCGGCTCCAGCGGCGCATGGGCAATGGGGGCTACGGTGTAGGTATGGCGTAGTGTATACTGCCCCGCGGCGAAGCCCGCGTCCACGGAGCCATGCTCCTCAAGCACTGACTCATCGATGAACCCGCTCACCGGCTCGGCAGGGTGAGTCCGGAGGTAGGCGTAGAGATCGCCTTCCCCCGGCAACGGCGCCCTCTTCCAGGTGGCTCGTAGGGCGGCAATCGCCTTGGCTGCCGCCGGTTCATCGGACGCGACCACGCCAACCAGGCTGCCCTCCCGCACCACCTTCACCCCCGGCAACATCTCCGCCGTGCCGGCGTCGAGGGAGAGCAGGGTCGCGGTCAGGGTTGGGGGGCGGAGGATCTTGCCGTAGCGCATCCCCGGTCGCTTGATGTCCGACGCATAGCGGTGCGTCCCGGTTACCATGGCATGCCCGTTCACTTTGGGCGCTGAGGTTCCGCCCACGGTCCATTGCCGAGCCGGAGTGGGAGCCTCATCCTCAACTGTCGCCCCACTGAGCTGCTCCCCACCGATCAGCTCGCCGAGGCCGAGCGCGCGGCACGTGGCGGCATGGGTAACCATGCCCTCTGCCATGGCGATCTCGGCGCACGGCACACCCCAGCGCGCCGCCGCGCGCTCGAACGCCAGTCCGCGCCGCGGCCGCTATACGACGCAAGTGGGCAGCCATGATCGGGGTGGTCATGCTCCCGAAGGTGCCCGGGTCGAAGGGCGCGCGATCGGTGTCTCCCATCACCAACTGGATGCCGGTGAGAGGGATCCGCAGTTCATCGGCTACGGCCTGGGCCAGGGAGGTACGGATATTCTGCCCGACCTCGACCTTGCCGGTAAAAACCGTCACCATGCCATCCGCGTCTATCCGCAGCCACCGACTGATCTCAGTCGGCAGCTCGATCGCCCAGCCTGGGCGCAGGCCGGCGCCGGTTGGGGAAGCCGTCGTGGACGCTGCCGGCCGCACGGGTTCGTTCATGAGACGCCTCCTCTAGTTTGCCGTGCCCGCTGGACTGCCGCGGCGGTCTGGATGGCGCGGATGATGCGAGGATAGGCGCCGCATCGACAGATATGTCTGTTCATCGCCTGGATAATGTCGGCCTCACTCGGGTTAGAGTTCGTTGCCAACAGGGCGACTCCGGCCATGATCATGCCCGGCGTGCAGTAGCCGCATTGCAGCGCCCCTACATCGAGGAAGGCCTGCTGGAGGGGATGTAACGCTCCCTCGGGCGCCAGGCCCTCGATAGTCAGAATCGAGCGGCCCCGCGCGGCATGGGTGGGGGTGACACAGGAGGGCGTGGGATCCCCGTCGATCAGCACCACGCATGCGCCACACTGGCGTTCGCCGCAGCCATACTTCGTGCCGGTCAGGTTCAGGTCGTCGCGCAAGACGCCGAGCAGAACACTATCAGGGTCCACGTCGACCGTGTGCCGCGACCCATTGACCAAGAGTTCCGTGATTCTGGTTGGTGCCATTGCTCCTCCTCCTCCCTTCTGGGTGCGGTTGGGGCCGCGCGAAATGTTATCACCCCCTATACAGCGTAACCTCGCTCGTATACTATAAAACGCACGACAGTCCAGTTCACGGAGAGGATCACGACCATGGGTAGCGGCACGAAGTCGGTTGGTTGGTTGGAACGGCGTCTGGCGCGTTTGTGCATCAAGAGAGGGGCAGCGCAGGTAATCCTGGTCGGGACCCTCGCCTTCGCGGGCTTGAGCGCCGCCGCCCTGAATCCTACCGGGGCGCAGCCTGCTCCGAGCCAGGCGCCGGCAGCTACCCTGCAAATCGGCGGTCCCCACACGTTCTGTTACGCTGATCCCGATGGCGACGGCCATACGATCTGCCATATACTGGCCAGCCAGGTGTCCACCGTGCCGAACCTGGGCTGCTCCGACGATCCGGACGGCGATGGCACCCTCATCTGCTATTACGAAACCGATCCCACGGCATCCAACTGAGGTTTGCCCACGCGCTAGGGCGCGACGTCAGTTGAGGAGGATGGCCGAGGCGGCCAGGTGGATGGCGGCGAGGAAGTTGCGCTTGGTCTTGTCGTAGCGGGTGGCGATAGCCCGGAACTGCTTGAGCTTGCAGAAGAAGTTCTCGATGAGATGTC
>JAICHN010000611.1 GCA_025924845.1 Chloroflexota bacterium
AACGCAGGCTCCGAATCGTGCCCCGTCGCCCACGGCGGCTCGGATCTGCTCACCGGTTTCGCCCACGATCACGGCAATCTCGGTGATCCCCGCCCGTACCAGATCCTCGATCACATAAAACAGCACCGGCTTGTTGGCGATCGGCACCAACTGCTTGGCCGCGGTAAAGGTGAACGGACGCAGACGCGTCCCCTTGCCGCCGCTCAGCACCAATCCTTTCACCTAGGCACCTCCTCGCCTTCCGCAATTTCACTCATAGTACCCGAGCGAAGTACGCCGCGGCGCGGGCGAGATATATTGTCCCAACCGCCGGCACGTTGATGAAGGGCATTAGGCAGATTCGGCCTCGATTTCCCCCAAGTACCGTTCCAGCCCACCGCGCCACGACGGCATCGTGATGCCCAGCGTGCCTAGTCGCATACCGGACAGTACGGAATAGGAAGGGCGGCGAGCCCGGCCCGGAACGGGCGCGGAGGATATAGGCAGACAGGGAACAGCCAATCCGGTAAGCTCCAGAATGGCGCACGCGAACTGGTGCCAGGTACAACTCCCGTGGTTGGTGACATGCACCAGGCCACACGCATTGGTTTCGGCGAGAGAAACGATGGCGCGCGCCAGATCGAGTGCGTAGGTAGGGCTGGTGGTCTGGTCGTCCACCACTCGTAATGGGTGCTGCGCGCCGGCCTGACCTAAAATAGCCCGCACGAAGTTTCCACCCTTACCGGCTCCTTCGCCCGCCACGCCGAAGACCGCGCTGGTGCGCACGATCAAGGCCTGTTCGCCCGCGTATGCCTGGACGAGGTGCTCGCCGGCCAGCTTGCTCGCCCCATACACACCCAGAGGCGAGGGAAGGTCGTCCTCAGCGTAGGGACGACCAAGCGATCCATCAAACACATAGTCGGTGCTTACATGGATGAACCGCGTCCCCAGCGCCGCGCAGGCACGGGCGATGTGAGCGGGCGCCGTCGCGTTGACCGCGAAGGCAAGATCGGGACGCTGCTCTGCTTCGTCCACTTTATTGTAGGCGGCGGCATTGATCACTACGTCGGGATGGATCGCGGCTAGCCTGGGTTGGATGGCGGCGCCGTCGGTCAGATCCAGGTCGGCGCGCCCGAGCACGACAACAGCCGGGCCACCCACCGTTGCCAGTGCCGTACCCAACTGCCCATTCCCCAACACAATGATCCGGGGCACGGATCCCTCCCTTTGGTGTACCGGATGCCACTGCCCGCCTCCACCAGAGCCAAGGTGAAACCTGCAGTTAAGCGGGCCGATACCGCTTTGGCTTTACTATAGCCGGTTCGTCCAAGTGGCGGATTCCGTCATCGTACAGGCTCCTAGCGGACGCTCGGCGGTCGATGGCGCAGCCAGGCATGATAGCTCGGCTTCGGCTGCCCCGCGGCGTCCAGGAGTCCCGCGGCCGGCACAAAACTGCACGTATCGTCGAAGTCCCAGTAATTGATCACGGCGACCTCGGGCCGCGCCGTCGCCAGAGTCAGGAACCGATCTACCCAGTCCGCCTGGCTTTCGAGCGTCCAGGTATCGCGCCAGCCGGCGGACAGGCCAAGCTGGCCGGTCGAGGATTCGGGCGCGTCCTCGGCGCTCGGCGTGCCCATCTCCGTGACGTAGATGCGCTTGCCGAAAGGAATGAAGCGGTCAAGGTGCAGCGCCATCTCCAGCATGTCGCGGCCGGGATTGTAGAACTGCAGTCCGATTGCCTCGAACGGTATAGCCTCAGCCACGACATCTTCCAGGTAGGTCTGCGGATTCCACCTCCCCTCCATGCCGCTATGCTGCAAGTTGTTTCCCCAGATAAGGCAATGGTTAATAAGCCGGGGGATACCGGGATCGAGTTCGCCGACCAGATCGCTAACCAACCGTGTCACCTCGAGCGCTTGTGCGTGCGACCAATTGAAGCGATCGCAGAAGCGCCAATCATGCATCTCGTTGACGGTTTCCCAGGTGCTGATCCGGCCGCGATAGCGCCCCACCATGGTCGTAACCCAGCGGCGGATTGCCTCCTTCTGCGCGGGGTAGGAGAGATTTCGGAACCAGGGCGGGACGCTCCCGATGCCGCCCCAATACAGCGCGAAGCTCTTCACCCGTATATCGTGCTGCTCGGCGTAATCCATAATTTGATCCAGGGGCGCCCAATTGAATTGGCCCGGCAGGTATTCTACCCAGCGCCAGAAACTAGGGAGTGTGGTGGCCTGGCAGGCATCGGCGATGAGGGGCCATTCATGATCGGGGCGCAGGAAATTCGGGGTGGCGTTCGAGGGCCAGTCCGGGCCGACGCCGATAGCGTAGGGGCCGCGCCGCTCACCGAAAAAGGTGCCGGAGAGCAGGGCGCCGCCATGCCCACGCCGTGACGATAGCAAGTGCTCCACATCCTCTCCAATGCGCAGCGCTCGACCCAGCAGGTCGGCCGCCTCCTCCGGGCCCAGGTCACGGCCCTCGAAGCTGCCGGCGGGGAGTTCGTTGAGAAGATGCTGCACCGCTTGCGTCTGCTCAGCCCCAGCGACACGCCGGCGACAGCGA
>JAICHN010000612.1 GCA_025924845.1 Chloroflexota bacterium
GAGGCTGACGCCCTCTTTCGGGGGGAACTTGCTCATGGGGTAGTACTCACTTCCAGTGGCCGGTGCAGGCCGCATTCAATCTTATTGAAGCCGGCCCAACGACCGGCGCGCGGATCCTCGCCGACGCTGACCGGGCGAGTGCAATGGGTACAGCCTATGCTGGGAAAACCAAGATCGTGTAAGGGATTGTAGGGAATGTCGTGAGCGCGAATATAAGCCCATACCTCGTGCTCGGTCCACGCGGCGAGCGGAGCGATTTTGACCAGGCCGCCCTGTGCGTCCCAACCGACCACGGGCGTGACGCGGCGCGTGGATGCTTGGTCGCGGCGCACGCCGGTAATCCATGCCTGATAGCCGGAAAGAAAGGCGCGTTGCGGCTGTACTTTACGAATATCACAGCAGCGATCGGGATCCCGTCCCCAGAGGGCGGGTCCATGAAGTGCCGCCTGATCGTCCACGCTTACGTGGGATCGAACGGCGATCGGCGTAATGCGATAACGCTCCGCGATCTCGGCGGCCAGATTATAGGTCTGCGGGAAGAGGAGACCGGTATCAACGTAGAAGACCGGAAGGCTCGGCTCCAGGGTCAGAGCCATATCAAGCAGCACCATGCCGGAAGGACCGCCGAATGAACAGGCCAGCGCCATGTTTGTTCCGTAGGTAGATAGGGCCCAACCCAGTATTTCCTGGGCTGTACGTCCCTCCAATTGTGTCGCGGCTTCCTGCAACCCGCTCGGCGTGGAAACCGGCGCGCTCACAGCCCCGTCCCTATCATGATGGTCTCCCTACTACCGGCGATTCGGCAACAAAAAACCCCACGCGGAAAAAGGAATTTCCGTATGGGGCCTCCGGTTGACCGGTCAGCCGGCTGGAAATGGTCGATGCCTCGGGCCGACGAGGAGTTACCTAATCGGCCGATCGTTGTCTTACCCATAAACTCCAGCGGATCTATGGGTAAACGCATGATAGGCAATTGTCGACCCGTTGTCAACCGCCGACGGCCGCCTGCCAGGGTCATTTCATTCTCGGGAGCAGCCGAGGAGGGCGAGGGCGTGCCAGGGGAGAGCGGCGAGGCGACGGGTGGCTGGGGCGATGGCGGTGCAGCCGGCGAGGCGGAGGAGACTGATGGCCAGGTTGCGCAGGGCCGCCATGACCTGAGGGATGGCGCCAGTGCGAGCCTGGGAGCGGTCCTCGTCGTAGGTCACGTCGCGGACCCAGTGGCAGCGATTCTCGATGGTCCAGTGCCCGCGCAGCAAGCCCAGCACCGCTTTGGCGTCGGCACGGTCGGTCGCCAGGCTGGTCAGGCCGTAGACCACCTCCCGGCCGACCTCGCCGGTGCGGGTGTCCACGATCCGTCGTTCGAGGCGGAAGACCTGGGCCAGACCGGGCCAGTCCAGGTAGCCGGTGAGGGCGGTGCTGGTCTGCAAGGTGCGCCGTTCCCGACGGTCGTGCGTCCGGTCCGTGCGGGACGTCCGGGTCCTGCTGGGGGTGTCGCCCAGTGTCGCGAAGAGCAGCGCGATGTCCGCCCGCAGAGCGGGCTGGTGGTCCTTGACCACCATCACATAGTCGCCGCCCTGGGTCACGATGTCCTGGGCGATGGCCCGCTGGGTCAGCAGCGCGTCCATGGTCAGCACCCGCCCCTCCAGCACCAGCCCGGCGAGCAGGGTGTGCGCCAGGGGGATCTCATTGGTCTTCTCGCCCACAGGAATCTGCCCGAGCGTCAAGCCCAGACGATGGCTCACCGCCGCGAGTAGGTGCAGCCCGGGCACCGCGTCCGTGCGGGTGCCGCGCAAGGTCTTCCCGTCCACGGCTATCCCTTCCAGATGCCCCGCCGGCGCGGGTACCGCCGCCAGGACCGCCTGCGCCCAGTGGCCCAGCGCCCATTCCAGGGCGTCCACGTCGATCCGCCGAAAGATGCGGTGGATCGTGGCGCTGCTCGGCGGGCCGTGCCGGCTCAACCCCAGGCTGCGCAGCAGGGCCGGGTCTACTTCGCCGTAGGTATGCCCCCACTCGGCCACGGCGCTGTAACTCCGCGCGCCACACAGGGTCGCCACGCAGGCGAGCGCGAGCACTGCGGCCAGTGGGTGCCGCTTCCCGCGCCGAGCGCGCCCATCCGGAATCGTTGCGATAACATCAAGCAGCGGACGACAGGGGCGCATGTACTGACCTTCCTCTCCATTGACGCTGGTGAGGACATCAGCATACCGCCCCTGTCGCCTCCTTTTCCGAGAATGAAATGACCCTGGCCGCCTGCCGCAATCTCTGCATCGCCCTCTTGCACCTACCGCTCGTACCGAGATCAGCGTCGCTTGCCACTCCCTCACCTACCATCCCAACCAGGCCCTTGCTCTCCTCCCAAGTCTCGGTCTGCCTGACCATTTTCAGACCGTGTGGCTGAATATTGGCAGACGTCTACTACCCTTAGGAATGCTATGGAGCAGCCATGATTGCACTTTGGTCGTGAGCAGTACACTACTCAGCGGCTCCTTCACGCTTACCTTGTTTAGTCCTTAGCTTGGTGGTAACC
>JAICHN010000613.1 GCA_025924845.1 Chloroflexota bacterium
CGTTGGCGATGGGGACGAGCGAGACGCTCGCACTCCCAGTGAGGTCAACACGGGATCGATTTCGCCAATAATATCATCTCTGAGGAAGGGATGTCGGCCAGCTTCGCGACCACCCTCCAGGGGCGCGGGTCTCCAGGCCCGCCCATGTGGTCGCGTACTCGTTCTAGGGGCGCGGGACTCCAGGCCCGCTTGCTGCAGCCACGAACGCGAGGCACACCCCCTCAGGCAGCGGCTCTTGCCTGCCACATCTCGGCTGCGCTTCACGATGCCGCCTCGGATCCCAACGCCGCCGGATCGACCGTCCGGCCCGTCGCCATGGACTGGTAGGCGGCCAGCACCAGGCGGAGCGTCCCCAGGTTGTCACGCACCGAGGTCTCCGGGGCCCCGGGATCGCCCTCCAGCCCGCGCATCACACTGGCCATGGTGCCGATAAAGGCATCGGGGAACCAGGTTCCGCTGAGGGTCGGCGTAATCCAGGTGCCCGGCTGCAGCTTCCGGCTGAGATAACGAAAGGCATCCGGTACGCCGGTTGGATAATTCTTGAGCAGGCCAAGCTCCGCCACTGCCGTACCCTCGGTGCCTTCGACACGGAGCACGGCGAACTGATCGGCCAGACCGCCCGCGTTATGGTGCGTATCGAGGATGGTGGCCCGCGTCGTACCCTCGAAGATCAACTGAATGTTGGTGCGCGTCTCGGCCCGCGTGGGGTAGCCAGGCACCGTCGTGCCGTCCGCGAAGACGAGCCGCGGTTCGCGGCCGAGCAGGGCGCGAATCGTATCGATGTAGTGGATGGAGTGGTAGAGGACTTCAACGCGCTCGCCCGCCATGATCCAGGGCCAGAGATGCCAGGGCGTCTCCACGTTGATCAGGAACGAGACCTGATAGATCTCGCCCAGCAGTTCCCGGCGGATCAGATCGCGCAGGGCGAGCGCCGCGGGCATCCAACGGGCCTGCTGGTTCACCGCCGCGACGATCCCAGCCTGTTCGGTCACGGCCACAATTGACTCGGCGCCCGGGAGATCCTCGGCGAGCGGCTTCTGGATGAGCAGCGCCTTGCCGGCCTGGGCTACGCGCGCCGCGATCGCCGGGTTCTCGCGGGCGGGCACCGCCACGTCGATGATCGCCGCGGGGCCATTCAGTACTGCATCAAGAGAGGGATAGACGGTAGGAATACCGAACCGCGCGGCGGTGCGAGCGGCGCGCTCCTGGTCGATATCGTAGATACCGACCACGGTAAAGCCGGCTTTCCGGTAGGCCGGCAGGTGCGCGTCATTCACGATGCCGCCCGCGCCCACGATGGCGATGGGATAATCGCGGCGGCGCGGCATCGGCAGATCGGCATTGATGCGCCATTCTTCCGTCATGTGGCCGTCCTATTCGACTGAGCGGGGATCGCAAGCCGGCGCACCGGCAGACGGTGACACGGGACCTCCGGCTGCGGCCGGCCGGCAGGGACGGGACCGGCTGCGGCCGGATGTGGTCCATCTCATCCTTGGCGAGGGCACTCCCTCAACGGCGCCTTGGGGGACCGCAACCGGTTGTAGTATGACGCTCGTACCCATGAAGTACACCCTCACCCGGCCGCAGCCGTTCGTCCCTGCCAGGGGACCGCAGTCCCCGGTTGCCGCGGCCGAAGGCCCGATCCGCTCTGCCCGCCGCGACGCGCTCATACCGACACCGGCGCGGCGGAAGGCGCCTCGTCCGGAACGAGATCGGCAAGGACGCGATCCACACCGAGCGGCGCGGCGCCCACGTAGCGCTCGGGTTGCAAGAGTTCGTCAATCTGCGCGGGACTGAGATGGGCCCGCACGACCGGGATCGCCAGCAGCGCCTCGCGGAATGAGCCGCCATGCTCCGCCACGTCCATGCACACGTTATAGACCACTTCGTGGGCCTCCTGGCGACCAATGGATCGGCCAAGTTCCAGCATAATCACCTCGGAGAGGGCCAGCCCCCCGGTGATATCGATATTGTCGCGCATTCTCGCCGTATGAACCCGGAGGCCGCGCGCCACGCGCACCGAGTAGGCCAGGGCGCTTGCCGTGAACAGGCAGGCGCGGGGTATATATTCCCACTCGGCCTGCCAGGCGCCCATATCGCGCTCGTGCTCCTGCACCATGGTATCCAGAGCCAGCGCGGCATCCTGGCGGACGATTTTGCCGAGCGCCACGATCAATTCACACATCATCGGGTTACGCTTGTGCGGCATGGTCGAACTGCCGACCTTGCCCATCGCGAAGGGTTCCTCGACTTCGCCGACCTCGGTCGCCTGCAAGTGGATCACCTCGAGCGCCACCTTGCCGAGTGTGGCGCAGACCATGCCCAGAATCCCCACGAATTCGGCAAAACCGTCGCGCGCCGTGTGCCAGGCAATGGGCGGCACGCCAAGCCCCAGATCCTCGAGCATCAGCCGCTGGATCTCCAGCCCTGGCGGACCGAACGAAGCCAGCGTACCCGAAGCGCCCGCCAGTTGACCGACCAACAGGCGGGGCAGACAGGCATCCAACCGATCGAG
>JAICHN010000614.1 GCA_025924845.1 Chloroflexota bacterium
AATGGTGCTTGACAGACAGTTAGGCTCTCCGTAATCGGCAAGAAATGCGCCGGGCCGCCCCAACGCCGGATCAGCCGCCAATGGGCCCATAAGGCAGGACTATAATTGAGTCCGGTAAGCGCCGGCGGCGCCATGCCGTGCCGGCTGGAGTCAGCTTGGAGAAGACGCGCTCAAGACAGGGCGCCCGCCGATCGTACGCTTCTACGTGCCGGCACAATTTGCCTGGGTGAACCTGCGCAACCAGCCGTCCGACGGCTCGGTGGGCGAGTTCGTGATCACGGCGATGCGCGACACGGCCCGCCTGAATCCCGACCTGCCAGCCCTGCATAAGAGCCTGGGCGAGTTCGTGATCGTGCAGGAACTGATGCATATGCTCGTGGCAAACCACGGGCGAGTGTTCAAGCTGTTCATGCATGCGTACTTGCCCGACTGGGAAGAGCGGGCCGGGCGCCTCCGTGCGGAGGGCCTACGATTGGAGCCTGGTTCACCTACGCCGGAATAATCACATATAAAGCTACTTCTATCTGCCTGAAGGCAGATGAGATAGTCGAGAACATACTGAGAAACGCCACCCATGGCAGCACGGATAGTATCCTCACTAATCACGCGCTTGCCGCAGATAATAGTGGCAGAGCCACCCTCCCTCTAGATCGCCGGTTTCACCGCTTCCACGTAGAACAGGTGCCCTGGGATGCGCAGGCTGCCTTCGGCCTCGATCCGCTCGTGCAGTGCAGCCAGTTGGGTCCGGTAGGCATCCACGGTAAAGCCCGGTATCTGCCAGGGGATAGCCTTGAGGTAGTAGGCCACCGCCCCGATGTCGTGGAATATGCCGGCCGGGTACGCCTCCCGCTTGTCGATGACTGTGAAGCCGGCCTGGGTTAGTTGGCGGACAGCAAAGGCCAGGTTCCAGCCGGCGCTTTTGTCTTCTTTCGCCGGCGCGCCGAGCAGCCGATTGAGCATCTGGTTGTGCGTATCACCCACCTGCTGGGTGATGAAGACGCCGCCCGGCTCCAGTATCCGGTGGATTTCGGCCGGGTAGTAGCTTTCATGCCGATTGATCACCAGAGGGAAGCTTGAATCGGAGAAGGGCAGACTACCTATCCCCTCGCCCTCTCCAATTTCGAGGTTGTCGGGCGCGCCCGCTACCGCGACTACCTTAACCCCCAGCGACGACAGACGGCGGCGCGCCGGCTCGACGTTGGGCGCGTAGCCTTCGGTCGCCGTCGTGCGCGGCGGCAAGGGGGCCAGGGACTCCAATACCTCGCCGCCGCCCGTTCCCATGTCCAGCAGGGCGCTGGCGTCGGCGAAGCGGCGGCGAACTCGCTCACGGTAGTCCCAGTCCGGGTGCTCCTCGTCCCAGTGGTCGTGCAGATAGGAGAAGTCCCAGCCCGCGAAGGGTTGAGCCGCCGCCTCGTCGATCAACTGCTCGAAGCGGTCCATATGAATCCTCCAGAAGATTACGGACATAGGCGGGCCGTGCGCCCCGACCGCGGCCCTACTGCATCATGCAGCATAGCTTGAAGCAGCCTGCCTCCCCCCGACCGCAGTCGTCCGTCCCTGCCTTGCGAACGCATTCGCAGGTCCCCGCATATACAGCTCATAGCTCATTGGAGATTCGGCAGTTGCCAGTCGATCGGTTCCTTGCCCGCCCGCTCCAGGGCTCTGTTGATCGCGGAAAAGGGGCGGCTGCCGAAGAAGCCGTTGGCGGCCGACAGCGGCGAGGGATGGGCCGATTGGACGATCGTGTGGCGGGTGGTATCGATCAGCGCCGCCTTCTTGCGGGCCGGATTTCCCCAGAGGACGAATACCACCGGGGTGCTTCGGTTGCTCACCGCGCGGATCATGGTGTCGGTAAAGACTTCCCAGCCCTTGCCCCGATGTGAGTTGGCTTGATGAGCACGGACGGTGAGCACTGCATTCAGCAGGAGCACGCCCTGCTCTGCCCAGGGGATCAGACAGCCGTTGTTGGGCACCCGACAACCCAGATCGTCGCGCAACTCCTTTAAGATGTTCACCAGGGAGGGCGGCACGGACACTCCGGGGAGCACCGAAAAGGCCAGGCCATGCGCCTGGCCAGGCTCATGATAGGGATCCTGACCCAGGATCACTACCTTGACGGCGGCAAGCTCCGTATAGCGCATGGCATTGTAGACATCAGGGGCGGGCGGGTATACGGTGTACCGGCGGCGCTCCTCGGCCACAAATGCTTGCAGCGCCGTGAAATAGGGCTTCTCGCGCTCGCCGGCCAGGGCCTCACGCCAGGTGGCCGGCTCCTGCAACTCGAACAGCATCGGGAGAATCCTTTCTCCAGTCGGCTACGGTTAGGCGGCTACACTGGGGTCGCCCGCGCGGGCAAGATCCTCCTCGAAGCGATCCAGCACCTCCAGGCAGCCCGCCAGCGTATAGTGCTCGTGCAGACGGCGCCGCAAGTCGGCGCTGCCGGGAAGGCCCGAGACGTAGGAGCCCAGGTGACGGCGGACGGCGCAGATCCCGGCTCGTTCACTTCGATCCG
>JAICHN010000615.1 GCA_025924845.1 Chloroflexota bacterium
GAGATCGGACTCCGTCGTGCCCTTGGCGCGAAGCAGGGCCAGATCCGCACACAGTTCCTCGCTGAGTCGATCCTGCTCGCCGTCATCGGCGGCGTCGTCGGCGTGCTCGCCGGGGCCGCGGCAACGGCCGTGTACGCCGGCTCGAAGGGCTGGGCCGTGGTGATCCCCGTCGAGGCGTGGTCGGGCGGCATTGCCTCGGCCATCCTGATCGGCGCGTTCGCCGGCCTGATGCCGGCCGTTCGAGCGTCTCGGATGGCGCCTACCGTGGCATTGCGAACGGTATGAGCGGGAAGGGGAACTCTATCGAGGGACCGCCCGCGGCCGCGCGTTCGCGGCGAGCGTGGCGTCGTGGGTCCCGGCGCATCAGCAACACCGCGCTCTACACCCGCCTCAGCCGCGCTGACCTGGCGCGGCTGATCCGCCCCCTCCTCTGCGCTTTCACACCATGGGAGGAGCGCGACCTACAGGGCCGCCGGATTGCCATGAGCCCCCGCATGCGGTAATTTGGCAAGGATCGCGCCATTCCGCCGATCAGCATCTGCCCGTTCATTCCTCGTCGTTCAACCGGCTGCCAAACTGCATGAGCCGGCGCTTTCCAGCCACGTTTGCGGTAACGCACCCTGCCGGGGCGTTTCACTGTTAGAATCAGGTCACGGCTCTTCAGAGCCGGCCCCTCCCCGATTCTTCCGAAAGTAGCACAATAAGGATGGAGTTATGTCAATTCCAGATAGCACGGTCACCGGAGACACGCCGAGTGCCGCCGACCTGACCGCCGTGCCGTACCAACTGGATCGTCTCGGCGTAGTGATGCGCCCGCACCCGGACGATCCTGACGAGGCGGGTGGAGTGCTTAATCCAGGCGGCGTCCGCGCCCCGAACGGCGATTTCCTCTTGTTCCCGCGTCTGGTAGCGTTGGGCAACTATTCACGCATCGGTATCGCTCGCGTGCTCTACGATGACGAGCGGCGACCGTGCGATGTCGAGCGCCAGGGCATCGCCCTGGAACCCAAAGAGCCCTACGAACTCAATGATTGGACTGGAGGCGGCTGCGAGGACGCGCGGGTTAATTATGTTGAGGCGCTGGGTATCTATGTGATGACCTACGCCGCCTTCGGATGCCAGGGGCCGCGCTGCGCGATGGCTGTCTCGCGCGACCTGGCGACCTGGACCCGGCTTGGCCTGATTGACTTCGCGCCGATCCTGGGTACCGATATGAACATCTATTCCAATAAGGACCATATGCTCTTTCCCGAACCGGTGGAAGGCCCGGACGGTCAGCTGGCTCTTGCCTTGCTGCATCGCCCGATGTATGAGATATGGGAAGGCGACCTCGCCACGCACAACAAACCAATCCCAAGCCCCGCACACGTGACTGATCCGCGGTGGGCGATCTGGATCTCCTATTGCCCACTCGCCGATGCCGATTGGGCCAATCCCGTGCCGGGGGCAGCGCTGCGAGCACCCACCTTCGCGCACCATCATATTCTCGCGGCGCCCCGCGATCGTTGGGAAGCGATTCGTATCGGCGCCGGTACGCCGCCGATACGCCTCAACGGCGATTGGTTCACGATCTATCACGGCGTTGAGGCCGTTCCCGGGCACGGGCTGCTCCCCGTCAACCGCTATAGCGCGGGAGCACTGGTCCTTGATAGTGAAGACCCGCGGCGGATTTCGTACCGCTCTTCATCGCCCATTCTTGAGCCGGGTATCCCCGAAGAGGTCTACGGCGTGGTGGGCAATGTGGTGTTCCCAACCGCTATCGACCAGCATGAGCGATATCTCGACGTCTATTACGGGATGGCCGATGACTTCATCGGCGCCGCCCGTATGACCCTACCCTGATCGGTACCCAGGTCGGCCGGAATCGATTCGACACGGGGGGAACCGGAAAGGGCGACTCGCGTGGAGCGCCCTTTCCGGCTCAACCTGAACGGTCGTTCAGACGGCCAACTGGTCCGAATCAATCTTCAGGCGGATCACTCCCTCTTCGACTTCTTCGATGAGCGAAGCATCCACTCGGTGGTCGGTATGCATGAGTAGGCCGGAACGCACGACCAGGCCGGCAAGCTTGCCGCTACGGCCATCGAACGCCAATTCCTCGACCTTGCCCACGCTCTTACCGTCGCGTCCGGTGACCGTGCTGCCCTTGCCGATTACGGCACCTTCCAATTCCTCGCGGGACAGGCCGGCGCGGGCCTCGTTCTCCACTGCCATCCTCGTGGTTGGATCGGGGTCAGAAGGCATGGGGGGAGCATCGCGCGGCGCTTCCGTGACCGTACCAACCGGCCAGTACACTGAACCAGGGTGGTAGCTGGGGGCAAGCTGATAGTCCGCCGGCGGCGCGATGTACACGGCTTCCTGGAACTCCGGCAGGTTTTTCACTTCGTCGGCCGATAGGTCGATAGTTAGGTCGCCCCTCGGCGATTGACGATTCGATCCGCTTGGCACCTCAATGTCCCTGGGTAGGAGCAAGCCTTTGCGAATGACCGCCGCGATGACCTCATTGCGA